>UQUD01000015.1 GCA_900544225.1 uncultured Collinsella sp. | reverse complement strand
GTTGGTGCCCCCAGCGGGATTCGAACCCGCGATATCCACCTTGAAAGGGTGGCGTCCTTGGCCGCTAGACGATGGGGACAGCGGGAAAGAGTATAGCAGACTTTTCTATCCGTTCACATATCGTTGGCAGATTGAAAAACCACCACACAGGAGTGGGTTTCTATTCCGATTTTCAAATATCTCAATCTGTAACATCTGGGCGGGCAAATCGGTTCTATCTGTTACAGATCGAGACAGACGGCGGGCGTCGGGACGAATATCTCAATCTGTAACAGTAAGACGACTTTCAACGGCCTAGATGTTACAGATCGAGACAAACAAACGTGGCAGATCAAAACCACCACAAAGGTGCCTGTCCCCTTTGTGGTGGCGGGGCGTTAGGGGAGGAGCTTCATTGCGGCGTCGTGGGCAGCGTGCTCGTAAGCGTCGTCGAGGGGTTTGAGCGGCAGCAGGGCGGTGGCCTGTGCATCGCCACGGTGCTCGAGAGCGTGGGCGATGAGCCAGTCGGCGAGCTCGGGGTTCTTGGGGAGCGCCGGGCCGTGTAGGTATGTGCCGATGACACCCTTGTAGATGAGACCCTCAAAGCCATCGTCGCCGTTGTTGCCGGTACCCGTGACGACGGACGTTCCGAGCGGCGTGGCCTCTGCATCGAGCAGGGTGCGGCCGCCGTGGTTCTCAAATCCCACAAAGGGCTCGGGTGCCAGGTCGGTCTTGACGGCGACGTTGCCGATCAGACGGTTGGAGCCGCGCACGGTTTCGGCGGCAATGACGCCCAGGCCCTCGATGCGATTCTCGCTCATATAGTACGAACGGCCGAGTAGCTGATAGCTGCCGCAGATAGCGAGCAGCGAGCCGCCATCCTCAACATAGGCTGCGACCTTGTCTTTTTGAGCGAGCAGCTCGTGTGCCACAGCTAGCTGATCGCGGTCGGAGCCACCGCCCATCATGACGATGTCGGCGTCGGTGAGATCGAGCGTCTCGCCCATGCGGACCTCGTCCACGCGCGCGGGAATGCCGCGCCAAGCGCAGCGGCGCTCGAGGGCGATGACGTTGCCGCCGTCGCCATAGAGGTTGAGGGCATCGGGATACAGGTAGACGATGCGTAGCGGGCGCGAAAGCTCGACCGGCGCAATATCGGTGGGGACAACGCTGCCATCGGCGCGCGTTACGGCGTGGGAGGCGACCGAGCTCGCATCGGCGCTCTTAAGCTCGTTGAGCTCCTGGACCAGCGGCGGGAAGGCCGTGTAGTTGGCGACGGCGTAGAAAGTATCGCCAGCCTCCTCGTCCGCCACGGCGCCGATCGCTTGCTCGATATTCGAGATGATGGCGGTGTCGATGCCGGCGTACTTGAGGCGTACCTGCATGTCGTGTGCACGCGTGCCTCCGGCAAAGGCGACAAGACCCGGCGTGTCGGCGATGCGCTCAAAGTCGACGTCGTAGATCCACGATACATCGTGGCCGTCGGCATCGTTGTCGTTGAGGAAGAAAGCGCAGAGTCTGCCGCCTGCAGTCTTGATGGACTGGATTTGTCGATCGAAGCCTACGGGATTCTTAGCCAGGTTGGCCTCGACGGTGCGGCCGGCGATATCCCAGCGCCCCATGCGTCCGCCGGCGGGCACATAGGCATCGAGCGTGGGCTGCAGGTGCGCCGTATCCACGCCCAACTCATGTGCGGCAAAGAATGCGGCGGCAACGTTGTAGACCATGTACAGACCGTTGTAGCGCGTGGCGATGTGTACGGCAGCCGCGTTGGACGCAGATCCAAAGACCAGGTCAAAATCGTAGCCGTCGCAGCCGAGCTCCACGCCCGTCACGCGACGGACAAGCGCAGGGCGTGCCCAACCGCACGAGGGGCAATGGTAGGCGCCGAGCTGGCCGTATTGCACGTAGTCGTACTCCAACGGGGTGTTGCACTGCGAGCAAAAGCGCGAGTCGCTAATGCGGTCAGACTCGGTGTCGGTGGCGCCGTCGATGCCAAAGGCGATGCTTGCATTGGGAACGCGCGCGGCGATCGCGGCACACAGCGGGTCGTCGGCGTTATAGATGAGCGTCGTTGTCGGCGAAAGCTCCAGCGCGTGGGCGATGACGTCCTGGGTGTGGTCGATCTCGCCGTAGCGGTCCAGCTGGTCGCGGAACAGGTTGAGCAACACAAAGTAGGTCGGCTTGAGCTTGGGCAGGACGCGCACCGTGTAGAGCTCGTCGCACTCAAAGACGCCTACGCGCTTGCCGCTGTCAGTGCGCTTAAGGCCGCGGCGGGCCTCGAGCAGGGCACCCACCACACCAGGTTCCATATTGTTGCCGGCACGGTTGCACACCACGGTAGCACCGCTGGCAGCAACGGCGTCGGCGATGAGGTTGGATGTGGTGGTCTTGCCATTAGTACCGGTGATCACCACACTGTGGTCGACCAGGCTCGCGAGGTCGCTTAGCAGCTCGGGGTCGATCTTCATGGCGATGCGGCCGGGAAGCACGCCACCCTGGCGTTTGAGGACAGAGCGCAGTCCCCAGCGGGCGATATCGCTCGAGGTGCAGGCGAGAGATGAGCGGAGGTTCATGAAGCCGTTCCTAACATAGATGACATGGTCGGGGCGATCGCGTCGCTAAAAGCCGTAGCGGCGCGCAAATTCCTGGGCAAGCTGCGATACGTCTTCGCAGGCGTTGGCCCAGGGGGCAAAGTCGGGGGTGTCCGAGATAATGCCGTCGGCTTCCCAAACCGCCTGGTGCGAGAGGTCCCAGGGGTCGCGCGGCTCGGGTCGGCAGGGAAGATACGGCGGCTGGTACATGGGGTTCAGCAAGAAGAACGCGCCGCCTTCGCAACGGTTGGCGAACTCACGCAGCGCGCGCGTCGCCGGGCGCATCTTGTTTGTTTTGAACAGCAGAATCGTGCGGGCGAGCAGGTACCAGGGGGAGCTCTCGAGGGCATCGGCCCCCATCTGCTCCTCGAGCTGGTGGGCCAGGGCAAAAAAGCCGTCCTCGTCTTCCAGGCGAGCGAGGGCGAGTAGCACGGTGCCTGCAGCTCGGGTGGGATAGCCTTCCGCCTTAAGAACGCGGCGAGAATAGTTGGCGGCAGCACGGTAGCGAGCGCTCGCCATGCACAGCTGCGAGATGGCCTCGAGCGTGTGGAGCCACCCGATAAGAGCCGGCTCGCTTACGGTGAGATCGGCCGCCGTCACACCGTCCGTCAAAACCTTGTTGGCCCAGTAGTGCGGGGCCTCCATGTCGAACCCGGGCACGCTTTGCTGCAAGTAATCGGCCGTGGTCGCCTCGAGCTTCATCAAGTCGCCTAGACAGGCGTCGACGGGCGTGTCCGCCAAAATGATGGCGAGCAGCTGGGCATCGAGGACATACGCATCGACGCGGACGATTTTGAGTAGCTCATCACGCATATCGTCGAACAGGCGGTTGCGCGTCTGCTCAAACTCCTCGTCGCTGCCCATGTCCTCGATGCGATGGAGCTCGTCGAGCAGGTGGCGGTGGACGCCTGCATAGGACAGCAGTGCCTGGGCATGCTCGGTCTGCGCATACTTATGAGGGTTGACGCTCACGTCGTTATGGACAAGCTCGCGTGCTGCATCGGTGAGTTCGGGGTGCGACGCAAGGTAGGCGCGCTCCAGGTAGGCGGGGATGTAGACGCTCGGATCCATTAGAGGTCTCCTCCCTTAAACGGCAAGCCCTGCTCGGCCGCCCGCAGGATGCGCTCGTCGATCTGGGAGCGGACGATATCGTTGGTGGCGACCCAGGCGGCAAAGCTGGCATTGTCGGGGGCGCCCAGGCCCTCCTGCAGTACCGGCGTCGCCTCGGACAGTGCAAGGACAAGCTCGTCGGTAGAGCCTGCACCCACGTTGACGCGGGCATAGACACCATCGGGAAACTCGGTTTGGAAGTAGAGTGCCTCGGCTGCGTGCGGGCACGAGCGTGCAAGGATGCGCAAGTAGTGCTCGGCACCCTCGTAGTCCAGCTCGCGCCAGGCAGCGCTCATCAGCGCGATGAGCGTCCACGGGTCCAGGTCACGCTCCGCGTCCTTGGGACGGCGACGCAGCGGCGTGTTGGCAAGATAGGGCACGGAGTGGGCAGAGCGAAAGCGCTTGAGCTCCTCGGCGGGGTATTCGAGCTTAGCCATGGCGAGCATTGCGGTGTGGCGGACGCCGGCCGGATCGTTGGGGGCAAAGTCGAGGCTGCAGTTTGCGGCTTCGAGCGACATACGATAGCGGCCGCTAATGAGGGCGCGTGACGCAAGGGCGGCAAGCCAGCGCAGGTAGGGGCGGCGCATAAGGTCGCCAGCGGCCTCGCGCTCGTAGGGGTCCTGCGCCGAGGCGATCTTGAGAGCCAGGTCGTGCTCCACCTCGTCGCACTTGGACACCAGATACTGTACGTACTCCTCGTTAGAGTTGGCGGTGAGGGCGGTCAGCATGCGCTGAGCGTCCCAGTTGGTCGGGTCGAGCGCGGCTGCCTCGCGAAGCATATTCTCGGCGGCGGTCTCTTCCTGCTCTGCCTGGGTATCGTCAGGGATAAAGGGAATGCGGTAGTCGACAGCCTCGACCACCTTGGCAATGAGGTGCCCGGCGCGGTCGCGGTCGTGCACGATGAGCGGCGCGGGGTTGCGGGTGAATTGTTCCATCAGACGCTCTACGGCGGCACCGTCGGTGAGCGGGATATTGTCGCGGCGCAAGGCCTCAAGAACGAGGCGATGGCAATCCTCTTGAATGGGATCGAATGCCATGGGGCCTCCTTTGCTGCGGTTAGGGTTCAAATGTCTCTATATAAGGTTCTAGTTTACCCGCATGTGGCACACCGGGGGTGCCGCACTTGGACATGCACCTTTGCACCACGAAGACGGATGTCGCACAAATGTCGGCACCTTGGACGACTGAGTGGTATCACGGTGCCGCAAACGGTCGATTTTTGGCGGCGAACGGGGCGCATTTTGGAGGGGCACCGTCCTGCCCGGGATATGTGGTCAACCTTGATAAAACGTTTGCCCAGCTTGGGAGTATGAATGCCCCACAAGGGTCTTCAGGGATAGAAAAAACGTTTCATCATTGTCGGCTTTAGGTGAATAACTGACCAACTAGAACGGTAGAATAATGTTTGTCTGAGCGTTGAGACGTTTAGACATCGCGCATTGTCATCGCCGGCAACGCGCAAAACGGTCCTAACGGAGCCAATTGGGTGCTCCGTTATATACGCAAGTCTAAGAGGGGCTTGTTTAGGAGGCACAGTATGGGACGTTTTACCAATCCTCGTGATCTGTACTTTGGTGAGGGCGCTCGCCACGAGGTGAAGAACCTCAAGGGCAAGAAGGCCATCATCGTTTCTGGCGGCAGCTCTATGCGCCGCGGCGGGTTCCTGCAGGACGTTGAGGCCGACCTCAAAGAGGCCGGCATGGAGGTCAAGCTGTTCGAGGGCGTCGAGTCCGATCCGTCCATCGAGACGGTCATGAAGGGCGCCGAGGCCATGCGCGAGTTCGAGCCCGACTGGATTGTCGCCATCGGCGGCGGCTCGCCCATCGATGCTGCTAAGGCCATGTGGGTCTTCTACGAGTACCCCGAGGAGTCCTTCGACAACATCATCCAGCCGTTCAGCTTCCCCGAGCTGCGTCAGAAGGCTCATTTCTGCGCCATCTCCTCTACCTCCGGCACCGCTACCGAGGTCACCGCGTTCTCCGTCATTACCGACTACGCCAAGGGCATCAAGTACCCGCTGGCCGACTTCAACATCACCCCTGATGTCGCCATCGTCGACCCCGAGCTCACCTACACCATGCCCGCCAAGCTGTGCGCTCACACCGGCATGGATGCTCTGACCCACTGCATGGAGGCCTACGTTTCCACCTGCGCCTCTATGTTCACCGACGCCAACGCTCTGCACGGCATCCGCGAGATCGTCGAGTGGCTGCCCAAGTCCTATGCTGGCGACCATGAGGCCCGTCAGCACATGCACGAGGCTCAGTGCATCGCCGGTATCGCCTTCTCTTCGGGCCTGCTCGGCATCGTTCACTCCATGGCTCACAAGACCGGTGCTGCCTTCGAGAACGGCCACATCATCCACGGTGCTGCTAACGCCATGTACCTGGGCAAGGTCATCCAGTGGAACTCCAAGGACCCGCGTGCTGCCGAGCGTTACGCTTACGTGGCCAAGGAGATCCTGCACCTTCCCGGCGAGACCAACGAGGAGCTCATCGCCGCGCTCGTCCAGAAGATTCGCGACCTCAACGACCAGCTCAACATTCCGCAGTCCATCAAGGATTACGCGAATGGTGGCGTGAAGGTCGACGCCGAGAACCCGCAGATGGTCTCCGAGGAGGAGTTCCTCGCCAAGCTGCCCGAGATCGCCGCGAACGCCGAGACCGACGCCTGCACGCCCGAGAACCCGCGTGAGACCAAGGCTGCCGACTTCGAGAAGATCCTCAAGGCCTGCTACTACGACACCGACATCGATTTCTAATCGACTCTTGTTATCGTAACGAGGGGCTCCGCACGTATCCGTACGGAGCCCCTTTCTTTTTACTTATTAGAGAATGGGATAAAAATGGCTGCTATCTTCAATAGCCCCAGCAAGTACATCCAGGGCCCGGACGAGCTGGCCAAGCTTGGCTCCTATGTCGAGCCGCTCGGCGCTAAGGCCCTCGTTATCGTGACGCCTTCGGGCAAGAAGCGCGTCGGCGCCAAGATCGAGGGCGGCTTTGCCAAGGCTAAGGCCGAGCTGCTGTTTGAGGACTTTAACGGCGAATGCTCCAAGGGCGAGGTCGATCGCCTGGTTGCGCTCGCCCGCGACAACGGTTGCGACATCATCGTCGGCGTCGGTGGCGGCAAGATCCTCGACACCGCGAAGGCCGTCGCCTATTACCTGGAGTCCCCGGTTATCATTTGCCCCACCATCGCCTCGACCGATGCACCGTGTTCGGCGCTTTCGGTGCTCTATACCGATGACGGTCAGTTCGACAAGTACCTCTTCCTTAAGGCAAACCCCAATATCGTCCTGATGGATACGACGGTTATCGCGGCGAGCCCGGTGCGCCTGACGGTTTCCGGTATGGGCGATGCGCTCGCAACCTACTTTGAGGCTCAGGCGACGCACGATGCCGACGGCGGCACCTGCGCTGGCGGCAAGGGCGGCATGGCCGGCCTGGCGCTCGCCAAGCTCTGCTACGAGACGCTTATGGCCGATGGCGTCAAGGCCAAGGTCGCGCTGGAGAAGGGTGCGCTCACGCCCGCCGTCGAGCATATCATCGAGGCCAATACGCTGCTTTCGGGCATTGGCTTTGAGAGCTCGGGCCTTGCTGCTGCTCATGCCATCCACAATGGTCTGACGATGCTGCCCGAGTGCCACGGCATGTATCACGGCGAGAAGGTCGCCTTCGGCACCATCGTCCAGCTGGTACTCGAGGATGCCCCGACCGAGAAGCTCGAGGAAGTCTTGGGCTTCTGCATTGAGCTGGGCCTGCCCGTTACGCTCAAGGAGCTGGGCGTTGCCGAGGCTACGCGCGAGAAGGCCATGATTGTTGCCGAGGCCGCCTGCGCGCCCGATGACACCATGTGCAACATGCCGTTTGAGGTGACGCCCGAGATGGTCGCAAACGCCATTCTGGGTGCCGACGCACTGGGTCACTACTACCTTATGGATGAGTAAATCAAGGTAAGGAAGGGGCAAAGCCGACAGAAGGCTTTGCCCCTTTTGCTATGGTGCAAAGGGGCCAGGTTACTTTGCACCAATTGTTGTTGATGAAAGGGCGGATTCTCGTATGGCGCTTCCCATGGTTTATGGCGGTCCCGGACGATATGTTCAGGGACCAGGCGAGCTCTCGCGTCAGGGCAGGTATTTGTCATGGTTGGGCTGCGCTGCCTATGTTCTGTTCGACCAGGGCACCGAGGATCGGCTGTGCAGGCAGATCGTTGATGGATTTCTGGACGAAGATCTAACCGAGCCGTTCTTTAAGATTTATGACGGTCCGTGTACGGAAGAGGCCGTTGTCGAAATGGCTAAGGAAGCCCAGGCTGAGTATTGCGACATGGTGGTGGGTATTGGCGGTGGCAAGATGCTCGATATCGCCAAGGCAGTAGCGTTTTATGCCGAGTTGCCGTTGTGCGTATGCCCCACGGCGGCCTCAATGGACGGTCCGTGCAGCGCGATTTCCGATGCCGATCTGCAGAGCGTTGCGAATGCGGTCTTTAGAAACGAGCGCAATATGGCTAACGAACAGGCCAAGGTGACCAAACAAAAACTCGTGCAGCTCATGTGCGAGGCATAGCTTGGCACTTGATTGACCTTGTGCAATCGAGGCGGCGATAGGCCATGGGCTATTTGCCGCAAAGATGCTCCGCGTGTAATTTGCCCGAGGCGTGGGCCGATAGCGTATCATTATCTCTTGCTTGTTTGCACTGCTCAGGGAGGGGCCGCGCATGGCGCAGGAACACGATCTGTTTGATGACATTATCGAGATCAGCAAGGGTTTCGACTTTCTTAAAAATCCGCTTGGCGGCGTGACCGATGCACTCGATCCGTCGGCGCCGCAGTGGAATCCTGCCGACTACAAGGAGCGCCCGCGCGGCAACACCATTCCGTGCTTGACCTGCAAAAACGAAAAGAGCGGCTGCACCGCGTGCATGGACGTGTGCCCGGTCAACGCTATCGAGGTCGAGGAAGACGCCATCGAGATTCTCGACTCCTGTCGCAAGTGCGGCCTGTGTGCCGCTGCCTGTCCGACCGAGGCAATCATCTCGCCGCGTCTGGCGCCCAAAAACCTGTATGACGATATCGTCTCTGCTGCTACGAGCCACGAGACCGCCTACGTCACCTGTACGCGCGCCCTCAAGCGCATGCCGCGCGAAAACGAGGTCGTCGTTGCCTGCGTGGGCGATATTACGGCAGAGACTTGGTTTTCGGTGCTGGCCGACTATCCCAACGTGAGTGTGTACCTGCCGCTGGGTGTGTGCGATAAATGCCGCAACACCGGCGGTGAGGATATTCTGGGCGAGGCGATTGCGAAGGCCGAGGAGTGGTCCGGCACGGGCATGGGCCTGGAGGTCGACCCCAAGAGCCTCAAGTGCCATAAGCGCCGCGAGTACGAGCGCAAGGAGTACATGGAAAAGATCGCCCGCACCACGGGCCTGACGGTGACCAAGCTCAATCCGGCGACGGCGGCGCTGGCCTCGGTGACGCAAAAGCTCAAGGCCCATCGCCATCAGATTACCCAGCTGGAGCGCACGCTCAACACCATGTGCGGCACCACGACGACCAAGCGTCGCCGTTCGCTCACGCACGGGCGCCAACTGGTGCTCTCGACGTTGCAAAACCACCCCGAGCTTGCCCAGAACATGCAGGTGAGCACGCCGGAGTGCGATTTTGACAAGTGTACGTCGTGCGGCGAGTGCGTCAACGTGTGCCCCACGTTTGCCTGCGATCTGGTGGGAAGCGGCCGCTTTGCGTTGGAGTCCACGTATTGTTTAGGCTGCGGCGCCTGTGTCAAGGTTTGTCCCGAGCATGCGCTCAAGCTTGTTGAGCACGATGCGTCCAATCTGGTCGTCGTCGATCCCGAAGCCGAGGAAAAGGCCGCCCAGAAGGCGAAGGCTCACGAAGAAGCTGAGAAGGTCAAGGCCGAAGCAAAGGCCAAGCTCGACAAGATGCTCGATCAGGTGGAGAAGCTCGCGGACTAGCTAAAAGAGCGTAAATGATGGCCGGTGGGACAGGTACTGCCCCGCCGGCCAAAAAAGTTGCGGTGGAATAGTTCCTGTTTTGCCCTTAAGCTGGCAATTCTAGGAACTATCCCACCGCAACTAATAGATGGTTAGTTCATGCTGCTTTGGTGGCCGGTTCGACCGGTACCGTTGCGCGTCACGGTTTCATGGAGCAAAAAGAACCCGGGGACCTGTTTGGTCTCGGTGTATTCCATAAGGATGCCGTCGGCGTTGTAGGTCTGCCCGCGTATAACGGCGAGTGCGTTAAAGTCGTCGAGATCGAGCACGCGCGTATCCTCGGGCGTGGGATGCTCGATCGTTACATCGCGTTTGCCCGTGGCAATCTTAATGCCAAGGTCTTCTTCGAGGTAACGATAGATCGAGTCGTTGACAATCTCGGGTGTCAGCCCCGGTACTTGTGAACTTAGGTAATAGGAGTCGTCGGAGCACACGGCTTGTCCGTCTGCATAACGGATGCGTTTGGCGCGTGTGAGCTCACAGCCTTCGGGAAACCCGGTAATCTTGGAGAGCGCCTTGCTGCAGATGAGGAGCTCAAAGACGGTGGTGACAGTCTTGAGCTCAAAGCCTCGGTTGACCGCGATTTCCTTAAAGGTCTCGAGTCCGCCGCCGCCACGACTCGTCTCGTCACTGATGTTGCGAATGACGCGCATGCCTTTGCCTTGCTGGGGGAGCACGTAACCATCTGCCGCAAGCATCGAGATGGCGCGACGGACCGTCATGCGCGAACAGTCAAACAGCTGCGTGAGCTCAGTCTCCGAAGGCAGATAGCTCTGATAGGCGTATGTGCCGTCGTCAATCGACTGCTTCACGTTGTCATAAATAGTTTGGAAGATGGCTCGCGCCATGACGGTCTCCTAGAGCTGAGTGCGCGAGCGGTGGATGAGGGCCGCCCGCGCAGGTGTCAATCGATTTACTTGCTGGGGTCGATTATATATTTGCCCATGGCACGCAGGGCCGGGTCTGACAGGATGGCGCCGAGTTCGTCGAGGGAAGCCACCTTGGCGACCATCGAGGATACGTCGAGCCTGCCAGAGTCGATGAGCTCGAGCGCGCGACGCTGCGTATAAGGGTTGATGTAGGACGAGGTGAGCACAAGCTCCTTCTGGAAGACCTCGAAGGGCTTGACGGTGATTGTCTCATCGGGCTTGGTAAGTCCGAACATCATGACCGTAGCCTTGTGGCCGGCGATCTGGATGGCCTGCTCGATGGTGACGGGCTTGCCGACGCATTCGATTACAACGTCGACGTTGCCGACGCCCTCCTGCTTCAGGCGGGCCGGGACGTCCTCGTGGATGGAATCAATTGCCAGGTCGGCGCCGAGTTTGAGTGCAACCTCGCGCTTGCCTTCGACAGGCTCGAGCAAGACAACCTTGGTGGCGCCGGCGTTTTTGGCGAGCTGCATCATGAGCAGACCGATCATGCCACCGCCGATAACGACAACTGTGCTGCCGGGCTTGATGTTGCACATATCGATGCCGTGCAGACAGCAGGCGACGGGCTCGGTCATAGCACCCTGCTCAAAGCTGGTGTGATCGCCCAACTTGTAGACTTGCTGCATATCCACGGAGCAGTACTCGGCAAAGCCGCCGTTAACGGTGGTGCCGTAACCGGTCATATGCTCGCAGTAGTGGTTGATTCCGTCGCGGCAGGGTTCACAGCAGCCGCAGGGATGGTTTGGGTCGATGCACACGCGATCGCCCGGTTTAAAGCCGGCGACGTCGCTGCCCACGGCCTCGACAACGCCCGCAAACTCATGACCAAGGATCGTGGGCGGGGTAACGTCGGCTGCACCCTTGTCGCCCTCATAGATATGAACGTCGGTACCGCAGACGCCGCAAGCTTTGACGTTGATCAGAACGTCGCGCCTGCCCACGGCCGGCTTTGCCGATTCCTCGACTCTGAGGTCGTGCTTTCCATAGAAGACCGCGCTTTTCATGGTGACTCCTTAACGTGGCGGTGAATGTTGTAATGAAGTATAGGCATGTATATAGATATAGACAAGCACATCTAGACAAGTAGAAAAGAAATTTAAAATGCAGCCATCAGCTATGTCAGATTTAGCAGGCGAAATACTGGACATATACCGTTTACGGCCAATAATCAACCGTTTACCGACCGTAGTCTTATGCTAACTTGTCTAGATAAGTGATGTGATAAAACGTAAGTGCAAGAAGTCAGGGACACGGGCCCACCCGTCCTATTGCACGAGGTACACGCAAACGGCGCGTCTGCGGTCTCGAGTGAAGCCAAAACCGCAGCGCTCCGAATGAAGAGAGGGGGATTCCCCGTCATGATGCAAAAGATACAACGTTTCGGCGGTGCAATGTACACGCCTGCAATTCTTTTCGCATTTTCCGGAATCGTCGTCGGCCTGGGTACGTTGTTTACCACCGAGGCGATCTTTGGCGAGATGGCCACAGCGGGTCATCTTTGGTTTGATTGCTGGAATGTGCTGCTCCAGGGTGGTTGGACGCTCTTTAACCAGATGCCGTTGCTGTTTTGCGTAGCGTTGCCAATCTCGCTCGCGAACAAGCAGAACGCTCGCTGCTGCATGGAGGCTTTGGCCATCTACCTTACCTTCAACTACTTTGTAAGCACGATCTTGGGGCAGTGGGGCCCTGTCTTTGGGGTCGACTACTCTGTCGAGGCGGGCAGCGGTACTGGTCTTGCCACTATCGCAAGCATCAAAACGCTTGATATGGGCATCATGGGCGCGCTTATCATTTCTGGTATCGCCACGATGCTGCATAACAAGTTCTTCGACACCGAACTTCCTGAGTGGCTGGGCGTGTTCTCGGGCTCCGTGTTCATCTATATGATCGGTTTCTTCGTTATGGTTCCGGTCGCTCTTATCGCCTGCCTGGTGTGGCCGCATGTTCAGGCTGCTATCTCCGCCTTCCAGGGATTCATTCTTTCCGCCGGTACGTTCGGCGTGGGCGTCTTTGCTTTCTTCGAGCGCGTGCTGATTCCTACAGGCCTGCACCACTTTATCTATACGCCGTTCTATTACGACAACGCGGCGGTCAACGGCGGCATCTTTGCTGCTTGGGCCAACATCCTGCCCCAACTGGCTGCCGATCCGAGCATTGCTCTTAAGGATGCCGCACCCTGGGCTGCCTATACCTGCCCTGGTTGGACTAAGGTCTTCGGCTCGCTTGGCGTCGCCATTGCGTTTTATATGACCGCCAAACCCGAGCGCAAGCAGCGCGTCAAGGCTCTGCTGATCCCGGTCACCCTTACCGCTATGCTTTGCGGTATCACCGAGCCGCTTGACTTCACCTTCCTGTTCATCGCGCCCGGCCTGTTCGTCGTCCACTGCGTGCTCGGAGCGCTCGGCTGCATGGCTCAAAACCTCCTTGGCGTCGTGGGCATCTTCGACGGCGGCATCATCTCGATGCTCTCGTGGGACTGGCTGCCCCTTTGGGCCGCACACGGTCTGCAGTACGCCATCTCCATCCTTGTCGGTCTGTGCTTTACCGCCCTTTGGGTCGTGGTCTTCCGTTTCCTGATCGTCAAGTTCGACTTTAAGACCCCCGGTCGCGAGGATGACGATGTTGAGGTCGAGCTCAAGTCCAAGGCCGACTACAAGCAAAAGCAGGGCGGTGCTGCTGGCAAATCGGTCGCCCAGAGTAAAGATGATGAGCGCTTGGTGCTTGCCGAAAACATCCTCGATCTGCTCGGTGGCACGGATAACATCATCGATGTAACTAACTGCGCTACCCGTCTGCGCGTTAACGTCAAGGACAAGAGCGTCGTTGCATCCGAGGCTTCCTTCAAGGCGATCGGTACGCATGGCTTGGTGGTTCAAGGTCAGTCAATCCAGGTCATCATCGGCCTTACCGTCCCGCAGGTTCGCGAGAAGTTCGAGAGTCTTCTGAAGTTCGAGAGCCTTCTGTAAACCATCGTCCATCGAAACAATCGGCCTTGCAGAGCCGGTATGCACCGCAAGGCCGATTCTAGAGATAAAAAACTCCACTTCTAGGTAACAATTCCAAACCGTACAGGCCGCGTGCGGGGATGGATTGAGCAAGCGGCCAGAATGAGGAGGACATCATGTCCAAGAAAAACTATGCCGTGACCATTGCCGGCGGTGGCTCTACCTTCACTCCGGGCATCGCTCTGATGCTGCTTGAGGAGCGCGACCGCTTCCCGGTCAACAAGGTGACCTTCTACGACAACAACGCCGAGCGCCAGGAGATCGTGGCAAAGGCCTGCGAGATCTACTTCCACGAGAACGCTCCCGAGGTTGAGTTTAGCTACACCACCGATCCCGAGACCGCATTCACCGGGACCGACTTCGTACTTGCTCACATCCGCGTCGGCCTGTACGCCATGCGTGAGCTCGACGAGAAGATTCCTCTCAAGTACGGCTGCGTTGGCCAAGAGACCTGCGGCGCCGGCGGTATCGCCTACGGCATGCGCTCCATCGGTGGTGTCATCGAGATCCTCGACTACATGGAGAAGTACAGCCCCAACGCCTGGATGCTCAACTACTCCAACCCCGCGGCTATTGTCGCAGAGGCTTGCCGCGTGCTGCGCCCCAACAGCCGCATCATCAACATCTGCGACATGCCGATCGACCTCATGGATAAGATGAGCCGTATGTGCGGCATCAAGGATCGTCGCGAGCTGCAGTACAGCTACTACGGCCTCAACCACTTTGGTTGGTGGAGCAAGATCTACGACAAGGAGGGTAACGACCTTATGCCGCAGATCAAGGAGCACATGGCAAAGAACGGCTACTTGGATGGCATTGAGCACGAGGCCGGTAAGGAGCAGCACGTCGAGGAGAGCTGGATTCACACCTTCGGCAAGGCCAAGGATGTCTATGCTGTCGATCCCGAGACGATTCCCAACACCTACCTCAAGTACTACCTGTACCCGGACTATGTTGTCGAGACGTCTGACCCCAACTACACTCGCGCCAATGAGGTTATGGACGGCCGCGAGAAGAAGGTCTTTGGCGCTTGCCGCGACATCATCGCCAAGGGTACTGCCAAGGACGGCGGCTTTGAGCCCGACGTACACGCCAACTACATCGTCGACCTTGCCTGCGCGCTGGCCGAGAACACGCTCGAGCGCTTCCTGCTGATTGTCCCCAACGATGGCGCTGTGCCCAACTTCGACCCGACGGCCATGGTCGAGGTGCCTTGCATCGTTGGCTCCAACGGCTTTGAGAAGATCTGCCAGGGCCCGATCCCGCAGTTCCAGAAGGGCCTGATGGAGCAGCAGGTTTCCGTCGAGAAGCTCGTTGTCCAGGCTTGGGTCGAAGGCAGCTACCAGAAGCTCTGGCAGGCACTCACGCTCTCCAAGACCATTCCTTCGGCGAGCGTTGCCAAGCAGATCCTGGACGAGCTCATCGAGGCCAACAAGGATTTCTGGCCCGAGCTTAAGTAAGGACTGCTGTCCCGAACTCTCACGCATCTCTGCTTCATTTGCGCCGCCGCGGTGTCCGGATTCGCCCGGATGCTGCGGCGGCGCTATACTTATGAAGTTTGAAGTACCTGTACCAAAAGGAGCTGTCGTGTCCCTTTCCATCGGTATCGTGGGCCTGCCCAACGTGGGCAAGTCGACGCTGTTCACCGCGCTTACCAAAAAGACCGGCCTTGCCGCCAACTACCCGTTTGCCACGATCGACCCCAACGTGGGTATCGTCGATGTGCCCGATAGCCGCCTGCAAAAGCTCGCCGACATCGTCAACCCCGGCCGCATTGTGCCGGCGACGGTCGAGTTTGTCGACATCGCAGGTCTGGTGAAGGGCGCTAACGAGGGCGAGGGCCTGGGCAACCAGTTCTTGGCAAACATCCGCGAGACCGACGCCATCTGCGAGGTCGTGCGCTACTTTAAGGACCCCAACGTCATGCGCGAGGTGGGCCGCACGGGCGAGTTCGTCAATCCCGCCGGCGATGCCGACACCATCATGACCGAGCTCATCCTGGCCGACATGGGCACGCTCGAGAAACAACTGCCCAAGCTCGAGAAGGAGGCCAAGCGCGACAAGGAGCTCATGCCCAAGTTCGAGGTGGCCAAGCGCCTGCTCGCCTGGCTCAACGAGGGCAAGCGCGCCGCATCCATGGAGATGACCGACGAGGAGCGCGCTGCTGCCAAGGGCTTGTTCCTGCTTACTATGAAGCCCATCCTGTATGTGGCCAACGTAGACGAGGACATGCTCAACGAGGACCTGGCGTCCATCGACGGTGTCAAGCCGCTACCCATCTGCGCCAAGATCGAGGCCGAGCTTTCCGAGCTCGATCCCGAGGACGCCGCCGACTACCTGGAGAGCCTGGGCTTGGAGCAGCCCGGCCTGGACGTGCTCGCGCAAGCAGCCTACAAGCTGCTCGGCCTGCAGTCGTTCTTTACGGCTGGCGAGATGGAGGTCAAGGCCTGGACGGTTCGTCAGGGCGCGACCGCCCCGCAGGCCGCCGGCGTCATCCACACCGACTTTGAGCGCGGCTTTATTAAGGCCGAGGTTATTGGCTATGACGACTACATCGAGCTCGGCGGCGAGCAGGGCGCCAAGGCCGCCGGCAAGTTGCGTATTGAGGGCAAGGACTATGTCATGGCCGATGGCGACGTCGTGCACTTCCGCTTTAACGTGTAAGGACGACGCATATGTTCAAATATGGCAAAAAAGCCGGCTACATGGGCATCGCACTGCTGGTGCTTGCGGTGATTCCGCTGGTGGTTGCAGCGTGTGTTATCCCCAACATTGGCCCCGAGGTGGCAACGAAGTTTAACGCAGCCGGCGAGGTGACGCGCTGGGGTAAGAGCTACGAGCTGCTGGCGCTTCCGGTGCTCAACCTGCTGCTGAGCGTGGCGACGTACTTTACGGCGGGACGCCAGGCCAAGAACAATGAGGACTCTGCCGCCATGGCGCGCATCGTGTGCGAGCGCTACCTGCGCAACGGTTGCATCACGGGTGTGTTCCTCAACGTGATCAACGTTTACTTTATGTACTCGGCGATTACTGGAACGGGCTTTGGCTTTGGTTTCTAGCTTGTCCTTTTAGGCAACGAGCCTGCACGCATATTCAATGGCTGCTGCGAGGCCGCCGCTCGATCGTGGTTTAAAGACCATGTCGGCGGCGGTCTCGTTTTCGTATCCGGCGCCGCGAAGGGCGAGTGCGATACCGGCTTCTAAAAGGAGCGGCAGGCCGCGTTGGCTGGTTGCGATTACGGCAGCCTGATTGAGCGAGCAGCTGTGCGCTTGGCATTGGATGACAAGTTCACCTTGCGCCGGGTAAGGGATCAGAACGGCGGCGACGCGACTTGATAGCAATGCAAATGCTGTGCGCTCATCGGGTGAAAGGCATTCAGTTTCAACGACGACGAGCTTGGGCGGTGCGCTGTTTGTGCGAAGCGTGGCTCGGTACATGCGGACCGAAGAACCCGACATAGAAAACTCCTGTGTATTCGGCAAAACGTAAACTATAGTTTACGTTTATGTTCGGCTCCATTTCAAACTCGGCTGCATGGACGAACGTGCGAAACAGATTCTTGGCAGGCGGGTCGAAGAGACACGCAGGGACCTTGGTATCTCCAAGGTTGATTTTTGTGTGGCGACAGGAATCAGCCGCCCCTACCTCGACCGAATCGAAGATGGGACGGCAAATTTCACGCTCAAGGTTCTATTTAAGATCGCGCCCGCACTCGGCATGACGGTGTCAGAGCTTCTCGAGGGTATCGAATAGGGCGTTCCCCGCTGCTAATTGACGCTCTTTGGGCGGGTCCCCCTGGTTGCGATGTGCAAAATCGCGAGTATTCAGCACCTGTTCAGCCGTAGATGGTAGCTCGGGCGGCTGGCTTTGCTTTTTTGACAGTAGTTAATCCACACGCTAAATAAAAATGTGGAATAAATATTTACCAGACGCCTCTTTTGTCTAAAAGTTCGTCTAATAATCGGTCGATTCTATGCCTCCGGCGGAGAAATTGCAGAATACTCCGATTTTTGCACGGCCCGAGGGGGACCACCTGTCGTTTGAGGCTGCGATAAGTGGAACTGCCTTAGGGATTACGCCATCGGGATGCGGTCGTGGTTGACTTGGCTGTAGAACAGGCGCTGAATCTCTGCCGCATCACGTGACTGGCCGAGCGCCCACATGGTTTTGGCCACGAGCGTCTCGGTGGTCATGTCGTCGCCGCGCAAAATACCCGGATGATCGGCGTAAGCTCGGCCGACCTCATAAACACCCAGGTCGAGGCCCTCCTCGGGGACCTGCGTGGTCATAACGACGGTGCGGCCCGAATCGACCCAACGGAAAATTGCCTCTTGGAACGACTCGCCCGACTCACCAAACTCGGGGATACCGCCAATGCCAAAGGTCTCCAAAATCACGGCGTCGTAGCTATCGGCAAGGGCGTCGAGGATGCCCGG
Organism: uncultured Collinsella sp.; assembly: GCA_900544225.1. Taxonomy (GTDB): domain Bacteria; phylum Actinomycetota; class Coriobacteriia; order Coriobacteriales; family Coriobacteriaceae; genus Collinsella. The sequence continues at coordinate 8,285 of UQUD01000015.1, read as the reverse complement.
GTTCACGCCGGGCGTCAGCTTAAGGACAAACACGCGCGGGTCGATGCTGTCGTAGAAACGCACCGGGTTTTCGCCCTGATGAGTGCCGTGGAGCCCGTTGCGCACGATGCGGTCGTTGCGGATGTAGGCAATGGGCGGATAGTTGACGCTAATGAACGCGTTAAAGCTCATGGTGCGCTGCTTGCGGGCGCGCGTGCCGGCAATGGCGACGCCACCAAACACAATCGACACATCGTGCGAGTGCTCGTCGAGCGCATAGAGCAGGCTCTGGTACAGGTTGAGTTTGGCATCAGTAAAAGGGTTGCCCATGGGCTTTTGCGAGCCGGTGAGTACGATGGGCTTGGGGCTGTCCTGAATCAGATAGGAAAGTGCTGCCGCGGTGTAGCTCATGGTGTCGGTGCCGTGCAGAATCACGAAGCCGTCGTGATCGGCATAACCCTCGACGATGACATCGCGGATACGCATCCAGTCGCTCGGGCGCATATTGGTGCTGTCGATGTTCATGGGCTGTACCACGTCGAGCTCGCAGAGGCCCGAGATCTCGGGGACGCTCTGGGCGAGCTCCTCACCGGTCAGGGCGGGGGAGAGGCCGTTGCCGTCCTCGGTCGATGCGATGGTGCCGCCCGTGGCGATGAGAAGGATGCGCTTCATGCTGGTATTCCTATCGTATTTGCCGCCGCAGAGGCGGAGTCGTTCGGCAGTATTGTGGCACAGGGCGTCCAATGTTCAAACGTATTACATCATCTGTAACGTTTAGTAACACTTCAATTGCCGTCAAATAGGGGCCCAGGTCGTGCGTTTGCCGTGCGCTGATGGCAGCGAGGGACGAGAAACCCCATATAACGTGTACACTATGGAGGTTATTTTCGTTCATTCACGCGGGTGGGCACCGGCTCCCCGCCAACAAGAGGGGGAAACCATGGATCAAAAGGCTTCCGCAAAGGTCCTCGTACTCGACTTTGGTGCGCAGTACGGTCAGCTCATTGCCCGTCGCGTCCGCGACCTCAACGTGTATTCCGAGATTGTCCCCTGCGACATCTCGGCCGACGAGATTCGCGAGATGAACGCCTCTGCGCTCATCCTTTCTGGCGGCCCGGCGTCCGTGTACGCCGAGGACGCTCCGTCCATCGACCCCGCCATCTTTGACCTGGGCCTTCCCGTCCTGGGCTTTTGCTACGGCCATCAGATCACGGCCGTGACGCTCGGCGGCAAGGTCGGCCACTCCGAGGTAGGCGAGTACGGCCGCGCCACCATCACGCGTACGGCCGGCGCCAAGCTCTTTAACTCCACGCCTATGGAGCAGACCGTGTGGATGAGCCACCGCGACGCCGTTTCCGAGGTGCCCGAGGGCTTTACCGTTACCGCCAGCACCGACGTGTGCCCGGTTGCTGCCATGGAGTGCGTTGAGCGCAAGATCTTCACCACGCAGTTCCACCCCGAGGTCAAGCACTCCGAGTACGGTCAGCAGCTGCTGAGCAACTTCCTGTTTGAGATTTGCGGCCTGGAGCCCAACTGGAGCATGGACAACCTGGTCGAGACCATGACGGCCGAGTTCCGCGAGAAGGTCGGTGACGACCGCGTGATTCTGGCCCTGTCCGGCGGCGTCGACTCCTCCGTCGTGGCTGCGCTGGGCGCCCGCGCCGTGGGCAAGCAGATGACCTGCGTGTTCATCAACCACGGTCTGCTTCGCAAGGGCGAGCCCGAGCAGGTGGAGGAGGTCTTCACCAAGCAGTTTGACGTCGACTTTATTCACGTCCACGCCGAGGACCGTTATGCCGAGCTTCTGGCCGGCGTGACCGAGCCCGAGGAGAAGCGCCGCATCATCGGTACGCAGTTCTGGAAAGAGTTCTTCGCCGTGGCGCAGCAGCTCGAGACCGATGGCAAGCCGGTCAAGTATCTGGCTCAGGGCACCATCTACCCCGACATCATCGAGTCCGGCGCTCGAAAGACGGGCGGCAAGACGGCCACCATCAAGAGCCATCACAACCTGATCCCGTTCCCCGAGGGCGTGCACTTCGACCTTATTGAGCCGCTCGACCACTTCTTTAAGGACGAGGTCCGCGCACTTGGTCTGGCGCTGGGCCTGCCGGGCCACATCGTGTTCCGCCAGCCTTTCCCGGGCCCGGGTCTTGCCATCCGCATCATTGGTGCGGTCGACAAGGAGAAGCTCGAAATCCTCAAGAACGCCGACGCCATCGTGCGCGAGGAGCTCGACGCCTACAACCAGCGTCTGTTTGAGCAGACCGGCGAGCGCAACTCCGAGCACAGCTGCTGGCAGTACTTTGCGGTCCTGCCCGACATTAAGTCTGTGGGCGTTATGGGCGACGAGCGCACCTATCAGCGCCCGATCATCCTACGTGCCGTCGAGTCCAGCGATGCCATGACCGCCGACTGGGCCAAGCTGCCCTACGACGTGCTTGCCCGCATCTCCGGCCGCATCGTTGCCGAGGTCCCCGGCGCCAACCGCGTCTGCTACGACATCACGTCCAAGCCGCCCGCGACCATCGAGTGGGAATAGAAAATTCCTTAGTTATGGGGGTGTATATTTGATTCCCTTTAGGATACACCCCCATAACTGTATGAATTGACCTGCTGACTCCAATGAAGATTGGAGGGTAACTGCCAGGGGTGACGGCCCAGCGAGTGTTATTTTGCGAGCTATGCGCATTGAAAGCGACCTTTCGTGGTATAAACTACTTGCCGGAAGCCGCGGCTTTCAGAGTACGGCTTACGTGTACGTTTAACCTCCGTGGGCGACGGGGTGCCGCAAGGCGTAGAATATCGCCCACCTGTAGGGGCCTGCAGCGATGCGGGCCCCGCTTCGTATGAAGGGGGCGTAACCGATGAAGATCGTATCCATCTCCCAGGACTTCTTCGACCTCGTCGAGGGCGACCGCGAGCTCATGCTTAAGCACAATCGCCCCTGCATCGTGGTGGTGAGGCTGCGTTTCCGCGGGAAGCGCAGGGACTTCGCTGTGCCGCTGCGTTCCAACATCGCCCCTAACGCGCCCAAAGACCAGTACTTTGCGTTGCCACCCCGTCCCACGACGCGCCCCGGCTGCCGCCACGGCATCCACTACATCAAGATGTTCCCCATAACCAAGGTCTACCAGCGCCGCTTCAGGACCGAGGGCTCGGCCTACTACGAGACGCTCCAGCGCATCATCGACGGCAACACCAAGCGCATCGTCTCCGAGTGCCAGGCATACCTCGACCGCTACGAGCGCGAGGGAAGGTCTCGCTTTGCCGTCGACATCGACCGCATCGTGGGGCTGCTGGAGAGCGAGAAGTAGGGCACCTCGGCTCAGTCTCGAGCCATGCGGAGTCGCTCCGCATTTTTGAACGCCGCGTGTGCGTCCCAAATACTTGAGAAACAAGCTGTGAAGTGCGGTGGCGCGCCCGTGCCCGCGCGCAGCCATCTCCATCAGCGTTTACGGTGCACTACAACATCACGGGCAAACCGCCTGACAAGCCGAGCATCCTGATCGTTCCGTCTATGAGCTACGTTGCTGTGCGGGGCAAGGGCGATTCCAATGCCGAAGGCGGCGCATAGCAGAACGCGTTGCCGATGCTCTACGGCGTCGCATATACCATCAAGATTTCGAAGAGGGCCCGCGGGAAATCGAGGGCTATTTCGACTTCGTCGTGCCGCCGGTCGAGGGCTTCTGCCGACATGACATGGCTGGGGCTTACCCTCCGACGCGCCCTTGCGCATATTTCCTTATCGGTTTTGAAACCGAGAAAGAGCTGATGATTGATTGGGTCGACCGCAATACGTACATGGAGCGGCTTTGGGCGATCGAGGACACCCGGGACATCAAGGTGATCACGGGGATGCGCCGCTCTGGTAGGTCCGAGCTTATGAAGGCGTTCTCCGCCTCCGTTGCTCGGAGGGACCCATCCTCCAACAACGTCTACATCGATCTGCTGGACCTCGACTACGAGCCGCTGCTTGAGTATCACACGCTGTATCACGAAATCATCGAGCGGCACAAAGAGGGCACCCGCAACCGTCTCTTCATCGACAAGGTGCAGCTGTGCGAGGGTTTCGAGAAAGCAATTAACAGCATTCACGCACGTGGCGGATGGGATATCTACCTCACGGGATCGAACGCGTTCCTCCTGAGTTCGGACCTGGCAACCCTGTTCACAGGGCGCCACGGGGAGGTACACATCCTCCCCTTCAGCTTCGGCGAATACCGCTCCTACTTCGACGAGCAGGGGGCCGTCGACGACGACTTCGACGGATTCATCAGGCGCGGCGGGCTCGCCGGGTCCTACGATTACGATGACATCTCGGAGTCGTACGGTTTCCTTCGGCGCGGGATTGGGACCCACCGTCGATCTAGAGACACTCGGTCAGAATCTGGAACACCTCGCTGCGCTCCAGTTTCTTGGCGCAGCCGCCGGTGAGCACACAGGTGTCCGCAACCTTGCGCAGCGTCTCGTCGGACGTGTCGGATCCCATCTCGGCGAAGCTCGTGGGAAGCCCCATCTCGCCGATGAACGTCTGCAGGCGGTCGGTGCCCTCGAGCGCCACCGTAAGGTCGTCTTTGCCCTTGGCGTCGACGCCCCACACCTCGCGCGCCCAACGGGCGAACTGCGCGGGCGCCTCGGGGGCCAGGTGGCGGTAGAGCGCAGGGTGGATGACCGCGAGGCCCATTCCGTGGTTGGTGTGGGTGTACGCGCCGTACTGGTGCTGGATCATGTGCGCCTGGAAGTCCGTTGACTTGCCGATCTTGAGCACGCCGTTCTCGGCCATGGCGGAGTCGTATACGAGCTCGCTTCTGGCATCGAGGTTCTGGTCGTCGTCCGCGATGATCCGCATGTTGCGGATGACGTTACGCTGGATGGCGAAGTTGATGTCGTCGGTGACATTGCGCCCGCGCGGGCTTCCGAAATAGCTCTCCATGCAGTGCGAGAGCGTGTCGAACGCGCCGCTTATGAACTGCGCGTGCGGTACGGTGAGCGTGAGTGCCGGGTCGAGCGCCGCCCACATGGGCATCGCCCCCAGATAGGCGCCCTTCACGTGCGTCTCCTCGTTGGTGATGACGGCGCCGTTGTTCTGCTCGGCGCCCGTGCCGGAGAGCGTAACGATGCAGCCCATGGGGATGAACGAGCTCGGCATCTTGCCGTCAGCGTGCTCGAACGTCTCGATGTCCTCGTCAAGCATCGCCTGCGCGGAGACCACCTTGCAGCAGTCGAAGACCGACCCGCCGCCGACGGCGAGAATGAAGTCGACCTGCTCCTCGCGTGCGAGCGCGGCGCCTTCCTGGCACTTTTCGTAGGTCGGGTTGGGCATGATGCCGCCGAAGTCCACCACGCGCTTGCCCGCGCTCGTGAGCTTATCGACCACGTGGCCGTAGACGCCGGTTCGCTTGACCGAACCTCCGCCGTAGGCGAGCATCACTGTCTTGCCCATGGCACCCATCTCGGCGTCGAGTGCCTGGTCCATGGCCCCCTCGCCGAAGTAGTTCCTGACCGGGTAGTCGTACGTGAATGAGTTCATGGCAATTCCTCCTAGTAAGTTATCAGTGCGGTCTGACCGCTGGTCTACACGTTGCGCACGAGCCCGGACATCCATTCGATGGTGGCGGGGTCGTGGTGGTCGAAGAACGCGCTGCGCCCGGTGTCGAGCGCGGCGATGGCGACCATCTCGTCGTCGCCCAGCGCGAAGTCGAAGACGTCGAAGTTTTGTTCCATGCGATCGCGGTGCGTGCTCTTAGGGATACAGACCACACCGCGCTGCAGTAGCCAGCGCAACACGACCTGGGCGACCGTCTTGCCGTGCGCCTCGCCGATGCGAGCGAGGACCTCGTTGCGGAAAAGGTCGTTTCTGCCCTCCGCAAAGGGCGCCCAACCTTCCATGGCCACCTCCTTGCCGGCCATGTACTCCTGCGCCTCGCGCTGCTGGAAGAACACGTTGCACTCGACTTGGTTCACGACGGGGGCGATGCGGTTGAACGAGATGAGGTTTGCGAGGTGATCGGGGTAGAAGTTAGCCGTGCCTATGGCGCGGATAACGCCCTGCTCGTAGAGCTCCTCCATGGCGCGCCACGCGCCGAAGACGTCGCCGAACGGCTGATGGATGAGGTAGAGGTCGACGTAGTCGAGCCCCAGCCGCTTGAGCGACGCGTCGAAGCCGCGCTTGGCCCCCTCGTAGCTCACATCCGACATCCACAGCTTGGTCGTCACGAACACCTCGTCGCGCGGCAGGCCGCTCGCACGAACGGCGGCCCCGACCGCCTCTTCGTTGCCGTAGCTCGCGGCCGTGTCGAGCAGCCGGTAACCGACCGAGAGCGCGTTCTCCACGGCGCGCTGGCATTCCGCGGCGTCCGGGATCTGGTACACGCCGAAGCCGAGCTGCGGCATCCTGACGCCGTTGTTCAAGGTGATGTAGTCCATGGTGCCTTCCTTTCTCGCAACTTGACGTATCCACCATACGAGGGGCGCCGCGCCGGCGGAAGTTTCCGTTGGTGAGGGTTCTATAACGCTGGGGTGCGCACGGGGTTATAACCCGCGGGTTCAGGGCACCGCACCAAAGGGGGATTCCGCCGAACGCTCCGCGGTCGTACGCTTGGCGATGAGAGAGCACAAGCCACCGACAGGGGATGCGCCTAACGGAGTCCGATGAACGGGCGGACGTGGGCGTCGCAAACAAATGACGGATATCATAGACAGGGAGAACAGGAATGGACAAGCGCGTTTTGGGAAAGAGCGGCATCGAAGTCAGCCCGCTCGGTATGGGCTGCATGGGAATCACGCACGCGAGCGGAGACCCGATGCCCGACGACGAGGCCGTGAGCGTCGTCCGTCAGGCCCACGAGATGGGCTATACCTTCTTTGATACGGCGGAGTGCTACGTTGGCACGCGCGCCGACGGGACCGAGGCGCACAACGAGGACGTGGTGGGCAAGGCGCTCGCGCCCGTGCGCGACGAGGTTGTCATTGCAACCAAGTTCGGCGTCACGCACGCCCCGGACAAGACCATCCTCGTGGACTCGCGCCCAGAGGTTATCCGTATCTCGGTGGAGAAGAGCCTGCGCCGGCTGCGCACCGACCACATCGACCTCTACTACCAGCACCGAATCGACCAAAAGGTCGAGCCCGAGGTCGTTGCGGGTACCATGGCAGACCTCATCAAGGAAGGTAAGATCCGCGCCTGGGGAATCTCCGAGGCGACGGAGGAGTACCTGCGTCGCGCCGATGCGGTGTGCCCCGTCTCCGCCGTCCAGAACCGCTACTCCATGATGGCGCGCTGGAACGAATCCCTGTTCCCCGTGCTCGAGGAGCTGAATGTCGCCCTCGTGGCATTCTCTCCCATGGCGAACGGCTTTCTGACGGGCGCGTACAGCCATAACACCAGATTCGAGGGCGCCCAAGACTACCGCGATGGCATGCCGCAGTACACGGAGGAAGGCGAAAGGCGCGCCGAGCCCCTCATGCGGTTCGTTCGCGAGCTGGCTGAGCTGCACGCGGCGACGCCCGCCCAGGTCTCCCTTTCCTGGATGCTCGAGAAGAAGCCCTATATCATTCCCATTCCGGGCAGTCGCAAGCCCGAACGACTGCTCGAGAACTTCGGCGCTGCCGAGGTCGGGCTCACCGACGATGAGGTTTCCAAGATCGACGGGCTGCTCAACGGACTCGACCTCATGGTCTTCGGCGGGCACACGGTAAGGTAGGGAGCCATGAACATGAGACCCTATGTCGTCTGTCACGTCTTTGCCGGGCTCAACGGGCGTATCGACGGCGCGTACATGCTCGACCCCGCCGCCTCGCCCGCACGCGCCGCGTACTCTCGCATGCAGGTCGAGTTCGGGGCGGACGCCGTGGCGTATGGGGCCGTGACCACGAAGGGCTTCGTCGGGTCGCGCCCCCTTGCGCTCGATACCCACGGGAGCGCGCCCAGGGGGGGGGGACTTCGTGGCGCCTCATGACGAACGATCGTTCTACGTCTCCGTCGATCCCACCGGGGAGATTGCATGGGAGTCTGCGACCTATCGTCGCGCCGGCCGTGCGGACGCGCACGTCATCGAGGTCCTCACCGAGGCGGCGTCGCCGGCGTATCGCGACTATCTGCGAGAGCGCGGCGTCTCATACGTGCTTGCCGGCGCGCGCGGGCTCGACCTCCCGCTCGCCCTGTGCAAGCTGCGCGAGCTTTTTGGCATCGAGCGCCTGCTCGTGTGCGGCGGCGGAAAGACGGACATGTCATTTCTTGCCGCGGGCGTGCTTGACGAGCTGAGTCTCGTTCTCTCCCCGACGGTCTCGGGGGAGCCCGAAATGGC
>UQUD01000014.1 GCA_900544225.1 uncultured Collinsella sp. | reverse complement strand
AACCTGCCAAAAAGGGACAGGTTTATTTTGGCAGGTTTTATCTGGGCAAACGTCGGAGAATGTCGGGAGGGAGTGGCGCCACACGGGACCCTAAGGCTGTTGTCGGTTCCCCAGGAAACACTCCGTGGGCAAAAAATGCCAAATATGAGTACTGTTGCTCACCTAGTAACATATCCGTCTAGCGAGATAATAGACAAAGTGATAAATATGTTCATTAACGTTGGCAGACAGAAGCCTGCTAACGGGCGTTTTGATTAATTCAAAGGCGTATAGGGGCCGCAAAGAGGTCGTTTGAGGTGGTTTTGGCTGTTACTAAAAAGGTGACAGTACTCATATTTGCCCTTTTTGCCCACGGGGTCTGGAAAGCGCCGTCAATGAGGTCTCAGGAAAAGCGTTTCGAGGCTCGAAGGACACAAAACGGGGGCGCAGGTTGTCCTGCGTCCCCGTTCGCGGGCGTTATTTGTTCCCTGAGGCAGAATTTACGCCGCCTCGTCGAACTGCGAGTTGTACAGGTCGGCGTAGAAGCCGCCTTGGGCGAGCAGCTCGTCGTGCGTGCCCTTCTCGACGATGTCGCCGTCGCGAATCACCAGGATCACGTCGGCGTTTCGGATCGTGGACAGGCGATGCGCGATAACAAAGCTCGTGCGGCCCTGCATCAGCGCATCCATGGCGCGCTGAATAAGCTCCTCGGTACGGGTATCGACGTTGGAAGTCGCCTCGTCCAAAATCAGCGCCGGACGGTCGGCCAAAATGGCGCGGGCGATGGTCACGAGCTGGCGCTGACCCTGCGACAGATTGGTGCCCTCTTCGTTGATCATAAAGTCGTAGCCGCCGGCGAGCGTATGAATAAAGTGGTCGCAGCGTGCGGCGCGCGCAGCGGCTTCGACCTCGGCATCGCTCGCGTCGGGGCGTCCGTAGCGGATGTTCTCGCGGATGGTGCCGTTAAACAGCCAGGTATCCTGCAGCACCATGGCAAACTCGCCGCGCAGCGCCGCGCGGTCCCAGTCGCGCACATCGACGCCCTCGACACGCAGCGAGCCGCCGTCCACGTCGTAGAAGCGCTGCAGCAGCTTAACGAGCGTGGTCTTGCCGGCGCCGGTGGGGCCGACGATGGCGATGGTCTGGCCGGGCTGCGCCTCGCAGCTAAAGTCGTGGATGATGGTCTTGTCGGGCGTATAGCCAAACTTGACATGGTCAAACACCACGTGGCCGGGGCGCTTCTCGGGAATCTGCGCGTCGGCCTTCTGCTCTTCCTCGGGCGCGGCCAGGAACTCAAAGACGCGCTCGGTGGCGGCAGCCATCGACTGCATCGTGTTGCTCACGTTGCCCAGCTGCTGCACGGGTTGCGTAAAGTTGCGCACATACTGGATAAAGCTCTGAATATCGCCAGGTGTGGCATTGCCGGTCAGCGCGAGCTGCGCACCCACCACGACGACGCCCACGTAGCCCATGTTACCCACCAAGCTCATAAGCGGCATCATCAGGCCCGACAGGAACTGCGAGCGCCAGCCACTAATAAAGAGGCGGTCGTTTTGGCGGTCGAACTCTTCGATTGAGGCCTCGGCGCGGTCGAACACCTGAATGACGTTCTGGCCGGCAAAGTCCTCCTCGATAATGCCGTTGACGGCACCCAGGACCTGCTGCTGCTCGCGGAAGTACGGCTGCGAGAAGTGAATCATTACGGTCAGGATAATCGCGGCGGCCGGCAGCGTGAGCACGGTGACGCCGGTAAGCGGCAGGCTGATCGACAGCATCATGACGAGCACGCCGATAATCTGCGTCACCGACGTGATGAGCTGCGTCACGCTCTGGTTGAGCGACTGGCCGAGCGTATCGACGTCGTTGGTGATGCGGCTGAGCACGTCGCCCTTGCTGTGGCCGTTGAAGTAGCTCATCGGCACGACAGCGATCTTGGCGGCGATCTCCTTGCGCATGCGGTAGCAGATCTTTTGCGTGACGCCGGTCATAAGCCAGCCTTGGATAAGGCTGCAAATAGAGCTTGCCAGATACAGGCAGAGCAAAAAGCCGAGCGTCTTGGCGATCCAGGCAAAGTCGACGTCGCCGGTGCCGTTGACCTTGGCAACCAGGCCTTCGAACAGTTTGGTGGTAACCTGGCCGAGCACCTTGGGCCCCACAATGTTAAAGATGACCGAGCACACGGCAAAGGCGACGGCAGCAAACACGGCAATCTTGTGCTGGCCGATATAGCCGAGCAGCTGCCTCATGGTGCCTTTAAAGTCCTTGGCCTTTTCGCCGCGGCCCATGCCACCCATACGGCCCATAGGACCGCGCCGGCGAGTGGGCTTGGGAATCTGAGTCTTGGTCTCGTCTGCCATTAGCGCTCGCCTCCTTCCATGACGGCTGCAATTTCTTCTTGGGTGAGCCCCAGCTCCTCGGCGGAAAGCTGCGATTGTGCGATCTCCAGGTATGCCGGGCAGTTGTGCAGCAGCTCCTCGTGCGTACCGGTGCCCACCACGTGGCCGTCATCGAGCACGATGATCTGGTCGGCGTGCATGATGGTCGCGATGCGCTGGGCCACGACCACGAGTGCGGCGTCGGTAACGTTTTTGGCCAGCTCTTCGCGCAGGCGAGCGTCGGTCTTGTAGTCGAGGGCGCTAAACGAGTCATCGAACACCACGACCTCGGGCTTTTTGGCCAACGCGCGGGCGATGGCCAGGCGCTGGCGCTGGCCGCCCGAGACATTGGATCCGCCCTGGCTGATGGGGGAGTCGTAGCCGCCCTCGCGCTCGGCGATAAAGTCCTCCGCCTGGGCGACGCGTGCCGCCTGGCGCATATCCTCGTCACTCACCATATCGCCGGCAAACTTGAGGTTGCTCTCGACGGTGCCCGAGAACAGGCGACCCTGCTGCGGGATATAACCAATACGGCGGCGTAGCTCGGAAAGGGTCATGTCACGCACGTCGATGCCGTCGAGCGAAATGCTGCCGCCTGTGACGTCGTACAGGCGCGGAATCAGCTGCACGAGCGTGGACTTGCCCGAGCCCGTGGAGCCAATGATGCCGAGCATCTGACCGGCATGCGTGGTGAAGTTCACGCCGCTGATGACATCGGCGCGGGCATCGGGATATTGGAAGCTCACGTCGCGGAAGGTGAGTTCACCGCGTGACGCGCTGGTCGCGGGCAGTTTGGGCGAGGAGGGGTCGTTGATGCTCGTGGGGCAGGTGATGACCTCTTCCACGCGCTCGGCTGCGACCTCGGCGCGGGGCAGGATGACCGAAACCATGGTGAGGATCATAAACGCCATGACGATCTGCATGGTGTAGGAGATAAACGCCATCATGTTGCCGACCTGCATCACGCCGTCGGACACGCCCTGCGCGCCAAACCAGACGATAAGCACGGTGATGCAATTCATGACCAGCATCATGAGCGGCATCATAAAGCTCATGGCGCGGTTGGTGTAGAGCTGCGTGGTCATCAGGTCGAGCGAAGCCTTGTCAAAACGCTCGAGCTCATGCTCCTCGCGGTTGAACGAGCGGATAGGCATAAGGCCGTCGAGCAGCTCGCGTGCGGTAAGGTTCACGCGGTCCACAAAGCTCTGCATCTTTTTGAATTTGGGCATAGTGAGGCCCATAAGCACGCCGACGACGGCCGAGACCGCGATGATGGCCACGGCGATGGTCCACTCCAGGCCGGTGTGGTTGGCCAGGACGCGCATGACGGCGACGATGCCCATGACGGGCGCCATCAGACACATGCGGATAAACAGGGTTGCGGCCATCTGAATCTGCTGAATGTCGTTGGTGCAGCGGGTGATGAGCGAGGCCTGGCTAAACTTGCCCACCTCGGCCGGCGAGAAGTGCATAACCTTGTTGAAGGTCTCGCGGCGCAGGTCGCGTGCGATGGAGCAGGCGGTGCGCGAAGCCACGGCACCGGTCAGGATGGTGGCGACCAGCGACACCAGACACAGACCAAACATCGTGGTCGCCATGCGGCCCAGGTAGGCGTTCTGCACGTCGGCGGGGTCGATGCCCTGCGCCTTGTACTCGTCCTGTACATAGCTCACGGCGCGCTGGGTGACGATGGAGCCCGACATGGAGCCCATTTTGTCCGCCATTTCGTTGGCGCCCTCGACGAGCTTGCTTTGGTCTACCAGACCGCCCTCGACACCCAGGCGCAGGCTCTTCATGGTGATCTTGCCGCCGTCGGCGTCGATCTGCTTTTGCATATTCTGCGCCGCTGCGGCCTTCTGCTGCATCTCGGCGAGCTGCTCGGGCGTCATCGCTGCCATTTGCTCGGGCGTGGGCATGGCCTGAGCGGCGTCGCTGTCTTTCTCGCTGGACGTGCCGGTCATGTCTCCCATGGAGTCGGCGTCGATGCCCTGGTTGAGCGAAAGGACGACGGTCTCGGGCAGGCTCATAATGTCGGTAATTTTGCTTCCATCGGCACGCTCTTCCTCGGTGCCCTTGTACGTTCGAATGCCGTTTTTGTCAGCCTTGCTAAACACGGCCTCCGCAGCCTTGGCGTCCTTGGCGCTCATGAAGAGTTCGAGGTCGTCGAGCGATTCGGCGCGAATGGTGTCGGGCACGGGCGAGGCGATGCCGCCTTGCTGCACGCCCACGTCGACGATGTCGCTCATATAGGTAGGCAGCGCTAGATCGGCGTTGCAGCTGATTACGATAAGTACGATAGCTGTGAACAGTGCCAGGACGTGCTTTTTAAAGAGCTTGAGAATCCTCACTCGGCATCTCTCCTTTCTTGATTGCGGTCGATAATTTCGTTGGCACGTCTTAGAAGGCGCACCATCTCTTGGGTATCTGTTTCGCCGAGCTGCTCGAGGAAGGCCGCGGTGCGCTCCTCGAATTCCCGTCGTTTGATTTCGAGATCCTGGAATCCCTTGTCGGTCACCGTGACGTGTACGCGACGACGGTCGGTCTTTGAGTGCTCGCGCTCGACCCAGCCCTTGGCTTCGAGAGCGCGTAGGATATTGGCGATGCGGGCGCTCGAGACCCAGGCGCGATCGGCGAGTTCGCTCGGCGTGAGCGAACCGCCAGCGAGCATAAGGGCGCGCATGACGGCCATCTCGCCGCCGAGGGCTTTGTCCGCAAAGCGCGAAATGCGCTGATGCATGCTGCCGAACTCGGTAAGGAGCTGACGCCCAAGTTCACGGAAATCGGTATCTTCCACCGAAAACCCCTAACACTAGAAACTATTTTCGGTGAAAGATGATACCCCCGCACGCGCACCCTATACGGTAGATTTTGGGAAATGCCTAGAAAACAACCTTTAGGCGACCTCCGTACACCGTCGGTATCAGCAAAGTTAGGGGTAGATCTCTGAGCACGTCCTAAAGCCCACTCAGAGGCACTTTACCCTGCTAAAGCTGGCATAACAGCTAGAGTGAACGTCGTACAAAGGCAAGGAAAAAACTAAACAAATCGGTGAACGGTAGTTGTTCACGCTCGCATTTCCTGCGGGTTTGTAAAAAACGCCCTTATGATATAAAAAAAGAAACATATAACAGCCCAGATGGAGAGGGTCGCTATGTTATCCTTCTCAAACGGGTGAAATCTTGGGTTTTGGGTTGCAGTTCCAAGGTGGACAAACGTTTTTCCCTGCACCAACGTGTGGTGAAGAACGGAAGAAGCCGGTAGTGCAAGCCGAAAATTCAAGAATTCAATAAGCAGCGGTGTGAGAGAGCGCCGCATTACACGTAACTAGGAGCGTGGTTACACAATGCAGGAGGCATGGGAAGGCTTCAAGGAAGGCATCTGGACGGGAGAGGTTGACGTCCGAGACTTCATCCAGAAGAATTACACCCCCTACGAGGGCGACGAGTCGTTCCTCGTCGGCCCGACCGAGCGTACCAAGGAGCTGTGGGGCGAGGTTCTCGACCTGCTGCTTAAGGAGCGCGAGCAGGGTGGTGTCCTCGATATGGACACCAAGACCGTCACGGGTATCGTGAGCCACCCCGCTGGCTACATCGATAACGCCCATCGCGAGAAGGAGACCATCGTTGGCCTCCAGACTGACAAGCCGCTCAAGCGCGCGCTGCACGTCAACGGTGGTATCCGCATCGCTTGCCAGGCTGCCAGCCAGCACGGCTACAAGGTCGACGAGAACGTTGTCGAGCGCTACACCTTCGAGCGCAAGACCCACAACGCCGGCGTCTTCGATGTTTACACCCCCGAGATGCGTGCTTGCCGTTCGGCCCACATCATCACCGGTCTGCCCGATGGCTATGGCCGCGGCCGCATCATCGGCGACTACCGTCGTGTCGCCCTGTACGGTGTCGACTACCTGATTAAGGACAAGGAGGCCCAGAAGGCTTCCACCCCGACGGTCATGACCGCCGACAACATCCGCGACCGTGAGGAGCTGCAGGAGCAGATCCGCGCCCTCGGCGAGCTCAAGATGATGGCCGAGACCTATGGTTTCGATATTTCCAACCCTGCTACCAACACGCAGGAGGCCATCCAGTGGATGTACTTCGCCTACCTCGCTGCCGTCAAGGAGCAGAACGGCGCCGCTATGTCCATCGGCCGTACCTCTACGTTCATCGACATCTACGCTGAGCGCGACCTTGCCAACGGTACCTTCACCGAGGAGCAGATCCAGGAGTTCGTGGATCACTTCATCATGAAGCTTCGCATGGTCAAGTTTGCCCGTACCCCCGAGTACCAGGCCCTGTTCACCGGCGATCCGCAGTGGGTCACCGAGTCCATCGGCGGCATGGGTGTTGACGGTCGTACGCTCGTTACCAAGATGAGCTACCGCTACCTGCACACGCTCGAGAACATGGGCACCAGCCCCGAGCCCAACATGACCGTTCTGTGGTCGACCCGTCTGCCCGAGAACTTCAAGAAGTTCTGCGCCAAGACTTCTGTCGCCAGCTCCTCGATTCAGTACGAGAACGACGACCTCATGCGCGTCTATCATGGCGACGACTACGGTATTGCCTGCTGCGTGTCCTCCATGCGCATCGGCAAGGAGATGCAGTTCTTCGGCGCCCGCGCCAACCTGGCCAAGTGCCTGCTGTACGCACTCAACGGCGGTGTTGACGAGGTCTCCAAGAAGCAGGTCGGCCCCAAGTACCGCGCCGTCGAGGGCGACACGCTCGATTACGACGACGTTGTGGCCAAGTACAACGACATGATGAAGTGGCTCGCTGGCGTGTACGTCAACTCGCTGAACATCATTCACTACATGCACGACAAGTATTGCTACGAGCGCATCCAGATGGCTCTGCACGACAAGCACGTGCACCGCTGGTTCGCTACGGGCATCGCTGGCCTTTCCGTCGTGGCTGACTCCCTGTCCGCCATCAAGTACGCCAAGGTCCACCCCGTCCGTGACGAGAACGGCATCATCGTCGATTTCGAGACCGAGGGCGAGTTCCCCAAGTACGGTAACGACGACGACCGCGTCGACCAGATCGCTCACGACGTTGTGCACCAGTTCATGGAGTACATCCGCATGAACGACACCTACCGCAACTCCGTGCCCACGACCTCGGTTCTGACCATTACCTCCAACGTCGTGTACGGTAAGAAGACCGGCTCCACGCCCGACGGCCGCAAGGCTGGCCAGCCGTTCGCTCCGGGTGCTAACCCCATGCACAAGCGCGATAGCCACGGCGCCATCGCTTCGCTGTCTTCGGTTTCCAAGCTCCCGTTCCGCGATGCTCAGGACGGCATCTCCAACACCTTCTCCATCATCCCGAGTGCGCTCGGCAAGGAGGACCAGGTGTTCTTTGGCGATATCGACCTTGATCAGCTGGGCGAGTAACTATTGTTAGTGCTATACTAACAATAACGATTACTGATTAGCGCGCCGGTTTCGGCCGGCGCCTATTAATCGAAGGAGACACATTATGAAGGTTTCTGAAGTTTCCGAGACCCAGGCCGATAACCTGGTCCACATGCTCGACGCTTACGCCGAGAAGGGTGGCCACCACCTGAACATCAACGTCTTCAACCGTGAGACGCTGCTCGACGCTCAGGCTCACCCCGAGAAGTATCCGCAGCTGACCATCCGCGTTTCCGGCTATGCCGTGAACTTCCACACGCTCACCAAGGAGCAGCAGGACGAGGTCATTTCGCGTACCTTCCACGACAAGTTCTAAAGGGTTCAACTCCTGTAGGATTACTGGGGCCGGTTTTGGGTTATTTCCCAAAACGTCCTCGGACATGCAAAGAGGCTCCGCTGCGCGCGTTGCGCGGCGGAGCCTCTTTGCGTCCTGCGGGATGTTTTGGGAAATAACCCAAAACCGGCCATGTGGGGTCCTTTGGAGTCACCCTTTAGGCGGAACTCTCCTAATTATTTGGATGAGTCGTTTACTTACTTGTACTGTTACCGTCTTCCCGCTCTTGTTGGGGTATGCTTTGTTCGTATGTAAACGTATGACATGTTGATGGGGGAGGGTGCTATGGCTCGCGAGAGTGCTCGTTCTAAGGATACGGCTAAGCCTGGCATCAAGGAAGTTGCGGCGGTGGCGGGGGTTTCGCCTACTACGGTATCTCGCGTGCTTAATAATCGTGGCTATATAAGCCAAGAGACCCGCGATAAGGTCCATGCCGCGATGAAGCGCATCAACTATACGCCCAACGATATCGCCCGTGCCATGCTCAACGGTCGCCTGAATCTTATCGGTATGATCGTCCCCTATGTCAGCAGTCCGTTTCATGCCCAAGTGGTTCAAGTCATTGAGCATACCCTGGCCGAAAACGGTTTTAAGATGCTGCTGTGCAATAGCGCCAATCGACCCGAGCTTGAGCGCTCTTATATCGACATGCTTCGACGCAATATGGTTGATGGCGTCATCGTCAACTCGCTTAATATCGGTGCCGAGGCGTATGCCGAGATGGGCTTGAGTCTGGTTGGTATCGACTGCGACCTTGGCGAAGCCTCTGTTCAGATTGCGAGCGACAGCTATAGCATCGGCGAACTTGCCACGCGTCGCCTGATTGATGACGGATGTTCACGCATCCTGTGCCTGCGCAGCAATAGCCGCATGCGCATGCCTGCCAATAAGCGTACCGATGCCTACCTCGATGTTGTTGAGCAGGCCGGTTTGCCCGCGCTTGTCCGTGAGGTCGAGTTCGTTAAGCCCGACGACGAAAAGAGCGCGGTCGTTGCGAAGATCCTCGATGAGAACCCCGATATTGACGGTATCTTTGCGGGAGACGACACGATGGCGGCCATCTGTCTCAACGTTATGAAGCAGCGAGGCTTGAGCGCTCCGGGCGATATTAAGGTCGTGGGCGCGGATGGTGCCCGCCGCACTATGACGTTTATGCCTGACTTAACAACCGTACGCCAAGATATCGATCGCATCGGAGAGCTCGCGGCGCAATCCATCATTGCTCTTATTAACGGCGAAAAGCCCGAATCGAATATCAAGCTCCCCGTTGAACTCATTGAGGGTAAAACCGCGTAGTTCATCCCGTGCCAAAAGAATTCCTCAAACACCTCTGATGACCGTTCGCCGGCATATGTCAACCGTTTGCCGACGACTGGAACTGCGAAAAGACGTATTGGTGTGAAAACGTTTGACATATGAAAACGATTGACATATCTTGCAGTTGTACCGAGTTAGTATCTCGTGAGAAAGGAAGTCTCGGATGCACAAGGTGTATTACCAGCCTGAGGGAATTTGGGTAGGCGACATCATGCCGTACGGCGAGGACGGCACGTTCTATCTCTATCATCAGCGTGACACGCGAAACCCCGGACCTTTCGGAGAGCCGTTTGGCTGGGCACTCGCGACAACCAAGGACTTCGTCAATTACAAAGACTTTGGCGAGAGCCTTGAGCGTGGCGGCGACGAGGAAGTCGACCAGTATGTTTATGCCGGCACGGTGTTTAAGGTGGGCGACAAGTACCATGCGCTCTACACTGGTTGCAATCGCGATAAGGTCAAGGCACGCTTGATGAAGCAGGTTCTTCTTCACGCAACGAGTGACGACGCCGTCAAGTGGGAGAAGAACATCGCCGAGACGCTGCTTCCGCCCCAGGAGGGTTACGATGACCGCAACTGGCGCGATCCCTTTGTGCTTTGGGATGAGGAGAACGAAGAGTACATGCTCATCCTCGGCACGCGTGTGGGCGAGGACAAGCGTCTGATGACCGGTCGTCTGGTCAAGTTCACCTCCAAGGACCTGGATACCTGGGAGTTCCAGGGCGACTGGTGGAATCCGGGCCTGTACACCATGTTCGAGATGCCTGATCTCTTTAAGATGGGCGACTGGTGGTATCTGGTGTTCTCCGAGTACAGTGATGGCAACAAGACCCGTTACCGCATGTCTCGCTCCATCAACGGTCCTTGGATCACTCCTGCGGACGATTCCTTCGATGGCCGCGCGTACTATGCCGCGCGTACCGCATTTGATGGCGAGCGCCGCGTTCTCTTTGGTTGGGTTCCTACGCGTGACGAGGGCGGCGACCCCAGCTCTTACCTGTGGGGTGGCACCTTTATGCCTCTCGAGATCGTTCAGCGTGCCGACGGAACGCTCGGCACCAAGCTCCCCGACAGCATGCTTGGCGCCTTTGGCGAGGCTAAGGCAGTCGAGGCTTTTGAGCTTTCCTGCGAGTCGGGCAAGGTCGAGCAGGTGCTCGCCGCGGATGCCGGCTCCACCTACTTGCTCGATGCCGACATTGAGCTCGGCGGTAACGCTGCCGGCTTCTCGGTCAAGTTCGCTGAGGACGCCGAGACCGGTCTTGCCTATGAGTTCCGCGCCAACCTGCGCGAGGGCAAGCTCGAGTTCACGCCGGCTCCCCAGTACCCGTGGTTCCAGGTCAACAACATGGGCCTCGAGCGTCCGTTGTTCTTTAAGGGCGAGGGCACTCACCATGTGCGTCTGGTCGTCGACGACGACATCGCGACCATCTTTGTCGATGATGTTGCGCTCAACGCTCGCTTCTGCAACAAGCAGGGCCAGGGTGTGGCGCTTACCGTCACCGACGGTGCGCTCAAGTGCGCAAACGCAACGATCGCGTCTCTGTAGCGGCAACGAACCGTTTTATGATTTAGAAAAGGAATGGAGAGGAACATGGACTACAAGGCAGTGTCCCAGCAAGTCGTCGACAACGTCGGCGGACTGGAGAACATCGAGGGCGCCACGCATTGCGTGACCCGTCTGCGTCTGGTGCTCAAGGATACGAGCAAATACAACAAGGCCGAGCTCGAGAACATCGATGGCGTCAAGGGCGTGCTGTACAACAGCGGCCAGCTCATGATCATCTTTGGTACCGGTACCGTCAACAAGGTTTACGATGAGTTTATGGCTCTGACGGGCGTCAAGGAGATTAGCGCTTCCGAGGTCAAGGGTGCCGAGGCGGACAAGAAAGGCAAGTTCTTCTCGGTCCTCAAGGTGTTCTCGGACATCTTTATCCCCATCATTCCTGCCTTCGTCGGTGCCGCTATCATCATCGGCCTTAAGTCGTTGATCGTTGCCAACGGCCTCTTTGGCATGGAGGGCAGTCTCGCCGATCACAGCGAGTTCCTCAAGAACCTCGCAAGCTTCTTTGCCATTATCGCCACCACGTTCGACTACCTGCCTGTCCTGGTTATGTACAGCGCGGTCAAGCGTTTTGGCGGTAACCCGATCCTGGGCATCCTCGTCGGTATCGTCATGGTTCACCCGAGTCTTATGAACCGTAACACGTTCGTTATGGACCCGACGGGTGCTGAGTACTGGAACTTCGGTCCGCTCTCCATTCCCATGGTTGCTTTCCAGGGCGGTGTGTTCCCCGCAATCCTGACTGCCTGGTTTATGGCCAAGGTCGAAAAGATTGCCCAGAAGTACATCCCCGAGGTCGTTTCGTTCGTCTTTGTCCCGACCGTTACCCTGATTCTTGCTAACGTCGCCCTGTTCACCGTGTTCGGCCCGCTCGGCAACCTGATCGGTGACGTCCTCGCCGGCGTAATCGATATCCTGTACAACAGGATGGGCGTCTTTGGTGCCTTTGTCTTTGCCGCGTTCCTGCAGCCGCTCGTCGTTACCGGTACGCATCAGTTCATCCAGGGTATCGAGGCCAACCTCGTTGCCACGACCGGCTTCAACTACATCCAGGCCATCTGGTCGGTTTCCATCATCGCCCAGGGCGGCGGCGCCATCGGTATGTACCTCATTCACAAGAAGCACTCCAAAGAGCGCAACATCTGCATGTCGTCCTTTATCCCGACGCTGGTCGGAATCTCCGAGCCCGCTATCTTCGCTGCAAACATGCGCTACTCGATCATCCCGTTCATCTGCGCATGCATCGGTGCAGGCTGTGGCGGTGCCTTCGTCAAGCTCTTTGAGGTGCGCGCTATCGGTCAGGGTCTGACCGGCGTGCTTGGCCTGCTCATCGTTACGCCCGAGACCCTCGTGTGGTATGTGGCTGGCAATCTCATCGCCTTTATCGTGCCGATCGTCTTGATCTTTGCCTACAACAAGGCAAAGGGCGTGCCGACCACCGATGAAGAGGGCGCTGGCGCTGGCTTCGACGTCAGCTTCTAGTTGAGCCGTTCAGTGTAATCTGAGGATAAGTCCATTTGAGGAAGGGCGTTCGACTCGTGTGAGTCGAGCGTCCTTCCCCATAGACGAGAAAGTCAACGGCGATGTTTAATCAAAAAAATAAGGTGACACGCGCGGACTATGAGCAGTGGCGTGCCGGACAGGATGAGACGGCGGGTCGCATCGCGTCCGACCCCGATAGGCTCCTGTTCCATGTGGAGCCTGAGCTTGGCTGGCTCAACGACCCCAACGGTTTGGTTCAGATTGGTGATACGTATCACATCTATCATCAATACGATCCGTTCGATGCTGCGCATGGCGGTCCAGTGCTTTGGAACCATCTGACGACAAAGGATTTTGTGACGTACGAGAATCATGGCCCCGCGCTGTTCCCCGATTCCGATTTGGATTCGAACGGAGCGTATTCTGGTTCTGCCTTTGTACGCGATGGCAAGATTCACTATTTCTATACCGGCAACGTCAAGCATTTTGACCGCGATGATTACGACTACGTGTTGACGGGCCGTGAGCAAAACCAGATTCATATGGTTGCCGAGAATCCCGACGAATTGGGCGAGAAGTGCATAGCTGTTGGACCGGTCGATTACCCCGACGATATCGGTACGCACGTGCGCGACCCCAAGATCCTTGAGCACGACGGTATCTACTACATGGTTCTGGGTGCTCGTACGAAAGACGACCGTGGCTGCGTGCTTGTCTATACCTCGCGCAATCTTGAGGACTGGAGCTATGCGACGCGCATTGAGTTGGGCGAGAAGTTTGGCTTTATGTGGGAGTGCCCCGATCTGTTTGAGCTCGATGGCGAGCTTATTCTCGTTTGCTGTCCGCAGGGTGTGCCTGTCGATGGTTGGCGTTACCGCAATCCGCATCAGTGCGTGTGGTTCCCCATCGAGGCCGATTGGGAGGCGCCGAGCTTTAAAATCGTCGGGCAGGGCATGCCCCCGATGGTCGATGCCGGTTTTGATTTCTATGCTCCGCAGTCCTTTGAGGATACTGCAGGCCGGCGTTTGATGATCGGATGGTCGGGTTGCCCCGATGCGACGGCAGAAAACCCGACGGTGGCGCGCGGGTGGCAGTGCGCGTTGACGGTGCCGCGAGAGCTGAGCATGCGCGATGGCAAGCTCTGCCAGCAACCGGCGCACGAGATTGAGAGGATGCGCGGCGACTGCGTTCGCGCGACAGGCGGTGAAACCGTTGAGGAGCCGGGCCGCCTGTTTGATCTTGTGGTTTCCTGTGAGGGCGCCAAGATGGTCGAGCTCGAAATCCGCAAGGGTGTCTTTGTGTGCTATGCAGACGGGATGCTTACCCTCGACATGGGTGACGAAGGCTATGGGCGCGACCAGAGGTCGATCGAGCTCAGCGAGCTTCGCGACCTGCGCGTGCTTTCGGACACTACGATGGTCGAGATTTTTGCAAATGGCGGCGAGGCGGCACTTACGAGCCGTACCTATTCGCCGGCGGTTCCGGCGATGGAGCTGCACGCCGAGGGCGCGGCATCGATGAATTTCTACCGCCTCGTGCATTAACCGTGCATGGGGCACGATTGGACTTGCTGGGCGGAATGTGTTGCAGTTGCCGCAGCGAACTACCGTTTATCGCGTATAGCTACCGTTTGCGGGATAAGTAACACTCATTTATAAACCGTGTAAAATCTCAGCCAAGCACGGAGTTTTCCAGGGAGACGCTGTCCTTTGTTGTGTGCAAGGGGCGGCGTCTCTTTGGCGCTTGGACGCTGTTGTGCAACAGTGCGGCGGCGCGTGTCATGTATTGAAAAACCAACGTTGAGATGGGTCGTGATAATAATGGGCAAGTACGTAATCGTGGTTGAGTCTGGTTCGGATGTGACGCCGGAGCTTTGCGAACGCCACGGTATCGTGCGCGTGCCTATGCATGTCACGATTGGTGACGAGACCGTCGAGGACGGCTCGATCGATCCGCTCGAGATTTATTCACGCTGCAACGAGTTTGGCGTAATGCCCAAGACCAGTGGCTGCGCGCCTGCGGATTTTGCTCACGTGTACGACCGCATTCACGCTGAGCAGCCTGACGCGACCATTTTACATCTTGCGTATTCCGAGGCCACGACCTGCTCGCATCAGTCCTCCAAGATTGCAGCTAAGGGCCGCGACTACGTCTACTCCATGGATACGCGTTTTGTCTCGGTGGGCCAGTCGCTCGTTGTCGTCGAGACCGCCAAATACATCGAGGCTCATCCCGATGCCACCGTCGACGAGATCTTTGCATTTACGAATTCCGTCATGGACCGTGTGCTGCTGGGCTTTGTTCCTACCGACCTAGCCTTCCTTAGGGCGGGCGGTCGTCTGTCCAACGTGGCATTCCTTGGCGCCCACCTGCTCAAGATTAAGCCCTGCATTGAGGTAACAGGCGGTAAGTTTGTGGCGACCAAGAAGTTCCGCGGCTCTATGCTCAAATGCGCCCGCGCCTTTATTGACCACATGGTTGCGAAGGGCGAGATTGACTACTCGCACATTGGCCTGGCGTATTCGGTAGGTCTTTCCCAGGAGCTGCGCGACGACATGGAAGTCTATGCGTACGACCTGGGCTTTAAGGACGTTACCTGGACTCAGGTCGGCGGTGTCATCTCGAGCCATTGCGGCCCGACCGCCTTCGGTGCGGTGCTCACGCTTAAAGCGTAAGGCCTGGCGTCTATCGATTTCTATTGCCTCGGCGGCGGGCGGGTTGCGACAACCTTCCCGCCGCTCTTGCGTAGGGCCAAATAGAACAACCCAATTGACCGCTAAACCGTTTCGCCATCATGCATATGGGCTAGAATGACTCTGGCATTTATGTAGCTAAAACCAATGAGAGGCAAGGTAGCGGGAATGGCTGAGATGACGCTCGAGGGTGTGGACGCTCGTCCCGAGGACTCTGCGTTTGCCCTGGGCCGCGTGCATTCGATTGAGACGATGGGAACGGTCGATGGACCCGGCATCCGCTTTGTGGTGTTTGTTCAGGGCTGTCCCATGCGCTGTGCGTATTGCCACAACCCCGACACCTGGTCGGTTAACGGCGGCACCATGGTGACCGTCGAGCACCTGATGGACGAGTTCCAGAGCAACCATGAGTTTTACCGCAGCGGTGGTATTACGGTATCCGGCGGCGAGCCGCTCCTGCAGCCTGAGTTTTTGGCCGACCTGTTCCGCGCCATGCACAACAACCCCGATGGTCGCGTGCACACCTGCTTGGATAGCTGCGGCTATGCGTTCGATCCCGCGCATCCCGAGAAGTTCGATGCCGTACTCAACGAGACCGATATGGTGCTGCTCGACATTAAACACGCCGATCCCGTCGAGCATAAAAAGCTGACCGGTTGCGATCCCGCACGCATCCTGGCGTTTGGTGATGAGCTTGCGCGTCGCAAGATTAAGGTCGTTATCCGCCACGTGGTGGTGCCGGGCATTACCGATACGGTTGAGGAGTGCGAGGCGCTCGGCCGCCTCATCGCCCCGTGGCACAACGTGGTGGGCCTGGAAATGCTGCCGTATCACACGATGGGCGTCGTCAAGTATGAGCAGCTGGGGATTCCCTATAAGCTCGAGGGCGTGCCCCAGATGGATACCGCGCGCATGCCCGAGCTGCGCAACGCCGTCATGACCGGCATGAAAAAGCGCCGCGCGGAACTCAAAAACGCCATCGGCTAGCGAGCCATTTTCGCTTCCCAAAGGCACTCATTGGGGACAGACTTAAATGAGTGCCCCTGGGCGCCAAGTTGATTGCCAAAGAGCCCCGTCAAGTTGCGGTGGAATAGTTCTTGTTTTTCGGCTTATGCTGCCCAAACAGGAACTATTCCACCGCAACTGCGTTTTGGGCGGAGATGCGCAACAGAATCGTGCCATTTGGATAAATACGCTTGTGGTTTCTTTAAAGACACCTTAAACGCCGCTGAATATCTTTGGAAAGAAATGCCTGCTCGGTATTATGCTGCTCGTATATAAACGGTAGCAGTCAGGAGACCACGTGCGAAGCAACGCATCGCGGGACGAGTATGTGCCGCAGCATGGCAGCAGATATGAGACGAAGGGCACGCCTTCGCGTGGCCTCGCTGACGTTCGCATCCGCGTGACGAAGATTGCCGCCGTTGGGATGCTAACGTTGGCGGTTATTATCCTCGGAATTACCGCCAAAACCTACGCGTCGGAGCGAATGGCACACTCAGATGCGTCAACGGTACAGACGCAAAACAAAAAGGTCTCTGAATCTAAAGCCACCGCAAGTCAAACCCTGTCGACAGCGAGCCTTAAGACGAGGCTTTCGAAGGCGGACTTTAACGATATTCCCTCAGGCGATACCGTGCAGACCTTCTCATTGGTTGATGACCAGATCACCGCCCTGGAGGATGAGAGCCTCGCCGCACTCCAAGATGCCCTTGATCAGGCCCGGGAATTGGGCGATGTGGGCGTGGTGTTTTACGATTTGTCGAGCGGCAAGGGCGTGACGTATAACGCCGATGTCGAGGTTTACGGTGCGAGTAGTTATAAGGCGCTCTATGTGCTCTACGTCTGTGAATCCCTGGTCGAGACAGGGCAAGTATCGCTCGATGATACTCTGGGCACCTATGGCGGCTACAGTATGGGCTGGCTGACGGTTCGCGAACTCATCGAGGCCTCGGTCGTTAATTCGGACAACGATTCGTTTATTGCGTTACGCGCGGCGTTTGACCGTGTCGGTTACGAGGATTGGATTGTCGGTCTTGGCATCGATTACGATACCGCACTCGATCCGATGAGTGATTTTCCCACTTATTGCCCGCGCACCTCGGCCAAGTTGTGGCGCGAGATGTGCGAGTATTTGAGCTGTGGCAGTGAGGCCTCCCAGTGGTTATCTGAACTGCTGTCATCAACATCGCGCTCATTTATCCGTGATGGCATTGCGGACGACCAAGCCTTGGTGCGCAACAAGGCAGGCTGGATTAGCGAGGATGGTTGCTATTCGACATGCGATGCGGGCCTTATCGACATCGATGGCCGTACCTATGTCATGAGCATCATGACATCGATGCCGTGGAGCGACCGCTCGAGCGAGGTTACGGCTGCGATTGCAAAGGCTCTGTTTGATACGCGAGCTGCGCTGGCCTAGCGTGTTCGTTTGACGAGGTCAAACAAAATGCTGGTACCATACCGTGGTTGAGAATTTCGTATAGGTTTGGGGAATGGCATGGCTACCATCGCGATTATCGGTGCACTCGAAAAAGAGATCATGCAGATTAAGGAAGAGTTGAGTAACGTTTGCATGGTACAGGAGGCGGGCTTGAACGTTGTGACCGGCGGGCTCGACGGCCTGTCGATTGTCGCCACGACGGCGGGTATGGGCACGGTAAACGCTGCCGCCGCAACACAGCACCTCATTAGCAAGTATGCTCCACAGGCAGTTGTGCTTTCGGGTATCGCGGGCGGTTTGAACCCCAAGCTCCATATCGACGACGTGGTCATCGGCAAATGCCTGCGCTATCTGGATACCGATACTGCGCTTATCGCCGAGTCTGCACCGGGGC
The DNA here is from genome assembly GCA_900544225.1 of uncultured Collinsella sp. Taxonomy (GTDB): domain Bacteria; phylum Actinomycetota; class Coriobacteriia; order Coriobacteriales; family Coriobacteriaceae; genus Collinsella. The sequence goes on along the minus strand of UQUD01000014.1, from coordinate 9,113 downwards.
TCGAGGAGTTTGGCTCGACGCCTGCGCTGGTCGATATTGCTGCCGATGTGCTTGCTGAGCGTGGGTTTGTTGATGCTTCGACAAATGCAGCAGCTTCGAACGAGGGCGCAAAGCAGTTCCTGGTCGGCACGATTGCCACGGGTAACCGCTTTGTGACGGGCGCCGCCATGCGCAACGACGCTATCGAGGCGACGCATGCCGATTGTGTCGGCATGGAGGGCGCGGCAATTGCCCACGTCGCAACCAAAAATGGTGTCGATTGCCTGGTGCTGCGCGCTATCAGCGATAATTGTGACGAGGCGTACGATGCGATTTGCGACCGCGAGTTCGACCTGTTCGAGTATGCCCGCACCGCGAGTGGCATTACGCTCGATATCGTTCGCCGTATCGCTGCTATCTATTAGCGCGCTTTTTTTTGTAAGAACCTACGACCAAGGAGTGTCCATGGCCGATTCCATTAACTACCAGCTTGCCAAGTTCGTTGCCAGCTATGGCAAGGTTTCGCAGATTCCCGAGTCCACTTGCCCCGAGGTGAGCTTCGTCGGCCGCTCCAACGTGGGCAAGTCGTCGATCATGAACAAGCTTTTTGGCCGCAAAAACCTCGTCAAGGTTTCGAGCACACCGGGCAAGACGAGCAACATCAACTTCTTTGAGGCTGACGACGTGCACTTCGTCGACCTGCCGGGTTATGGTTTCGCCCGTCGTTCCAAGGCCGAGCGTGACCGCTGGGCAGAACTTATCGGTGACTTCTTCGACTCGGAGCGCAGCTTTAACCTGGTTGTGTCGCTGGTGGATATTCGTCACGACCCGAGTAAGCTCGACCATGACATGATCGACTACCTGCAGGGCAACGAGTTCAACTTTATCGTCTGCCTCACCAAGGCCGACAAGCTCAGCCGCACCCAGCAGGCCCGCCAGGCAGCAGCCATCAAAAAGCAGCTCAACGTCCCGGCCGAAAACGTAATCATCACAAGCTCCCAAACCGGTACCGGCATCGACGAACTCAAAAAGCGCATCGCCGAGGCTTGCCTCTAATCGGGCCGCAACCCTTCAAAAGCTCCCACCTATATCACCCCAGTGATAGTTATTGGTAAACTATCACTGGGGTGATATTTTTGTTTGGAGGTCGATATGGAGCTTTGGCACGGGTCGGAGGTTGTTGTCGAGCATCCGTCGTTGGATAAATGCAGACAATTCAATGACTATGGGTGTGGGTTTTATTGCACGCCGCATGAGGAAATGGCAATGGAGTGGGCATGTCGGACCGAGTCCGATGGTATCGCGAATCGATATGAGCTCGATATGGATGGTCTTGCGGTCTTGGACTTGGAGTCCGGGGAGTTTTCAATTCTCAATTGGCTTGCGATTTTGGCTAACAATAGGGAGTTCAATGTTTCGACACCGCTGGCGCGCGAAGGACTTCGCTATCTGCTGGATAACTGCCTAATTGATATTTCTCCCTATGACGTAATTCGAGGTTATCGCGCCGACGATTCTTACTTTTCGTTTGCAAGACAGTTCGTTAACAGCATGATCTCGCTTAGGCAACTGCAACTCATTATGCGTTTGGGCGATTTGGGCATCCAATACGCTCTTATGAGTGAGCGTGCGTTTTCAGTAATCAGATTCCGCGAATGGAGGCAGGCGTTGGGATCTGAGTATTATCCCAAGCGCTTTAAGCGAGAACAGAACGCGCGGCGCAAGTACCTGGATACTGTGAATGGATTCGACTCTGAGGGTGTCTACATTAGGGATTTAATGACAGGGAGGGTTGATTTAGATGATCCAAGAGTTGACGAATTGTGGACCGAGTAGAACATATCCCATCTATTACCTCGAGGATGCAATGAACAACCTCGGCGACTGCTTTGATTATGCCGTTAACGATTATGGAGCCGAAGGATCGGAAGTTGCTGAACTCTTTTGCCTGAGCGGCGTAGCTCGCGAGTTCGAACGCGGCAACGCATGGGTCGTATCGGGAAAATCGGGCGTTGAGCTGTTCGCGCTTATCGCTGAAAGGTCCGGCTATCAGAGCGGGTTTATACCGGATCGCACCTATCGTTTTGAGAAGACGCCAGAGTATTGGACAGGCTGGATACTGGCATATCTGCAGTGGCGTTTAGGGGAGTCTTTCGAAGACCTGCTGCATGTCGTTCCGTTTGACGCACTGCGCAGTCTGTACTATCCCTGGCACGAAGCCTCGGAGGAACGCGTGGCTCGCCTCGTCTGCGATATGGCGAAAAAAGCGTCCAGGCAAACCAAACTTGCGTTAGCAAGAAAGAAGCTTAAGAAAACCCAACAAGATCTAGCATACGAATCGGGTGTGTCACTCCGCTCAATCCAAATGTACGAGCAGCGCCAGAGAAACATCAATGAAGCTTCGGTAACAAGCGTAAGAGCCATAGCAAAAGCCCTCCACTGCAACATCGAAGATCTCCTAGAGCCAGTCTTCGAATACAAAGAAACCAGCGCCGCCTAAACCAATATATTGCCAAGGTTTGTATCTAGTAAGCGCTCCTTACCAGCAAGAGTCCCTACCAATAGATAGCGGCTTAAAGGGCCGAAATCGTATGAATGGCATTGCGACTTCCAAATGGGTGACTGCTGCTTGAAAAGCTATAGAAATAGGGGCCGATTTAACGGCCCCAAGCATCGCATAAATGGCATATACGTTTTATCAACTATTTCTTGTTTTTAACCCATTTGCAGATACGCCAAATAAGCACTCCGACGAGAATCCAAACGAGAGCGATCATAATGTCTGAGCGTGCAGGAATTGGGATCATTGAACTTCCTCAATTGATGTGAGTCTAGTTTGCATAGGTGTGGAGCGTGCTGCCTTCCATGGTCGCTTGCAACACGGCGATACCGGACGTCATCCCCATCGATTCATAGTTGAGTCGATATGTCGCCTGTTTCGAGTTCCATATAAAGGACTCGTTAGTTACCGTACAGCCGATAGTCGTATAGTTTTGTCCCCAAGCGCTGGTAATGAGCGAGTTCGCTATGTTGATCTTGAATTCGCGATAAATAAAAGGACTGTTGTAATAGATAGTCCAAGTTCCAGATGCGTTGTTGTAGTAACTGTCCCATATCAGGCTGGGTTCATTGGTTTTTTTAATTCCTATTACTGCAACGGTCCCATCCTTAAGCTTGATTTGATGAGACTGCTCGGGACCTTTCGTTAAATCAAAATCTTGGGTTGCGCCAGAAATTGCGACAGCATCGCTTTCTGCAGCATAAGCAGTCGAAGGGCTAAACGAGAAACATATCGGTAATATCAAAAGTATCGAGAGGAAAAACGAAGCTTTGAGTGTGCGTAACACTTTGACCACCTCCATACTGCGATGCCTAGTTAAATAGTAGCATAGATAAACAGTTTATTATGTAACCTAAAAAGCCCCTATCTGCCCGGCGCCCCTTCAAAGCGTGGGTCCCTGTAGACATCCTCAGCAAGGTAAACGCAGGGATGGTCGGGGTGTTCCCCTCAAAATTATTCCGCAGCGCGAAGGCCTCTCGTCTGTGGCTCCGTTGGAGCACAAGATTAAATCAGCGAATGCGATTATCCTGTCGAGGCTGCGCAGGTCCCCTTGGGGCTTCCCCTGAAAACAACCCGCAGATCGAATTGCCCCGTCGCGCGAAGCGCACGACGGGGCAATTCATGATCGAGGACGTTTTCAGGGGAAGCCCCAAGGGGACCGGTGAGAGCAATGAGGCAGGGCGCTACAGGTACTCGATTTGAGCGCCCTCGGTGTCGCACGTCAGAATATGCGTATCACACTTAGGGAACTGCTCGCGCAGCTTGACCTGCAGGAACTTTGCCACGATGGTGTCGTCGGTCACAGCCATAAGGGTCGAGCCCGATCCGCTGATCCAGATGGTCTTGGCGCCGCCGTTAAGGCAGGTGTCGCGCACGGCGTTGTAGTCGGGAATCAGACGGCGACGATAGGGTTCCTGGATGCGGTCGTCATTGGCGGCGGCAATCAGGTCGAGGTTGCCGGACTCAAGACCGCGCGTCATGCCGGCGATGCGGCCCATCTGCCATACGGCGGTGGAGAGCGGAACCTCCTGCGGCACGACCTTGCGCGCCTCGCTCGTATGCACCTCGTAGGGCGGAATCACGGTAATAAAACGCAGGCGATCGCTCACCTCGTAGCGCAGGCACTGGGGGAGCGAATCGGTCGGCGTAAAGGAGCAGACGGCGCCGCCCAGGATAGCGGGGGCGACGTTATCGGGATGGCCCTCGACCTCGGTGGCAATGCGGACGAGCTCGGCACGGTCGACGGTGTGGCCTGTCAGCGCGGCGGCGGCCATAATGCCGGCGACGACACAGGTGGAGCTGGAGCCCAGGCCGCGGGCGACGGGAACGTCAGTCTGAATGTCGATGGCGACGGGGAAGGCCGGCTCGCCCCATGCGGCCAGTGCATCGACAAAGCTAACGTAGACCAGGTTGTTCTCGTTTTGGAATTCCTCGGGGCAGCCCGAGATGGTGAGCTTGTCGGCGCGCTCGAAGGTGAAGTGCGAGTAGAGGCTGACGGCCATGCCGAGGGTGTCGTAGCCAATGCCTAGGTTCGCGCTGGTGGCGGGGACGGTGATTTTGATCATGGGAATCTCCTGGGCGGTCTGCCTGTTTAGTTCGCTGCTCGGGCAGTCCTGGCTCGCTCGGAAAGCACATTAAGTGCTTTCCGGCTCGTGCGGAACTCGCGACGAACTAAACAGGCAGACCCGCATGTCAGCTCGTCATTATCCCGGTGAGTATCTGATAAAAGAAGGTGCGCCGGCTTTCGCCGGCGCCTAGTAAGGGTTTAGTTGGTAGCCATCTTTTTTGCAGCCTGCTCTACGTAGTTGGCCATGTCGGCTACGTCGCAGATGTCTTCGAAGCGGACGGGCTTGGATTCGAGTTCGGCGAGCTGGGTCGGGGCGACCGTATTGGTGGCCTGCTCGAGCACGCGCATAGCTTCAAAGTCGTCCTCGGGAACGTCGAGGCCCAGGGCGTCGCAGCAGGCGCGCGGGAACTTGTAGGGGCTGGCGGTCGAAAGCAGCACGCGGGCCTTGGCGCCCTCGGCGGGAGCGACCTTTTCAAAGACGTGATAGCCGCAAGCGGTGTGCGGGTCGATCACGTAGCCGTTTGCATCCCAGCAGCTCTTGATGGCGGCGCGGACCTCGTCCTCGCTGGCCCAGCCGCAGCCAAAGACGCTCTGAATCTTTGCCAGCAGGTCGGCGGGAACTTCGTAGCGACCAGTCCGCGCCAGCTGCTCCATAAGGCCGGCAACGAGCTCACAGTCGCCATCGGACAGGAAGTAGAGCATGCGCTCCAGGTTAGAGCTGATGAGGATGTCCATCGAAGGCGAGATGGTCGTGAAGAACGGGCGGTTGCGGTCGTAGACGCCGGTGGTCAGGAAGTCAGCCAGCACGTTGTTCTTGTCGCTCGCGACGATGAGCTTGGCGACGGGCAGACCCATGCGCTTGGCATAGTAACCGGCCAGGATATCGCCAAAGTTGCCGGTCGGTACGCAGAACTCCACGGCGTCGCCGGCCTCGATGGCGCCGGCGCGCAACAGCTGCGCATAGGCGGCAAAGTAGTAGACGACCTGCGGTACCAGACGGCCGACGTTGATGGAGTTGGCACTCGAAAGCACCGTGCCTGCGGCCTCCAGACGCTCGGCAAGCTCCTTATCGGCAAAGATGCGCTTGACGGCGCTCTGGGCGTCGTCAAAGTTGCCGCGGATGCCGCAGACGGCGACGTTATCGCCCTCCTGAGTGGACATCTGCAGATTCTGTACGCGGCTGACTTTGCCCTCGGGATAAAAGACGGTGATGCCCGTGCCCGGGGCGTCGGCAAAGCCGGCGAGTGCTGCCTTGCCCGTGTCGCCCGACGTGGCGGTGACGATCATGATGCGCTCGGCGCCGCCGTCCTTGGCGGAGGTGCGGGCCATGAGGCGGGGGAGCATCTGCAGGGCGACGTCCTTGAAGGCGCTCGTGGGGCCGCCAAAGAGCTCCATCACATAGGTCTGAGGGGCGTCGGTGCCCGGTGCTGCGTCGAGCTTGACGAGAGGCGTGACCTCTTCACTCGCGAACGTGCCGCGGTATGCCTCGTCGACACACGCCGAAATTTCTTCGTCCGTGTAATCGTTCAGTAACATTCCCAACACATCTTGAGCGATTTCAAAGTACGATTTATATGCAAGCGAGCTGATATCGACCTGCTGGGTGCCGAGCTCGTCCGAGACAAACAAACCCCCGTCGGGAGCTATGCCGGTGCGGATTGCCACCTTACTTGAGCATGATAAAGTGCGTCCTCGTGTACTATGATAAGTTCCCATATAACAGTGCTCCTCGGATACCTTGGTCCCAATCGGTGAAACCATGGTATCAGAGCGCGCAAAATAGGTTCGCAGAGGCTTTTAGAAAGGTAACCTCCACGCCATGATAAAAATTGCCAAGTTTGGCGGCTCGTCGGTCGCCGACGCCGAACACTTCAAGAAGATCAAGGCCATCGTCGATGCCGACCCTGCCCGCCGTTTTGTGGTGGTTTCCGCCTGCGGTCGCCGCTTTAAGGGCGACACCAAGGTGACCGACCTGCTCTACTTGGTTAACGCGCACGTTAAATATCACGTGTCGTGTGAGGAGCTGCTCGAGGACATTGGCCAGCGCTATTTTGATATCGCTGACGAGCTGGAGCTCACCTATCCCATCCGCGAGGAGTTCGCAGCCTTTGCCGAGCGCGCCCGCTCGGGCGGCTACTCCACCGAGGAGCTCGTGAGCCGCGGCGAGTACTTCACCGCTCGCCTGATGTCCGAGTACCTGGGCCTGCCGTTCCTGGACGCCGCGACGGTTGTGGCGTTCCATCACGATGGTACGCTCAGCATGAACCGCACCTCCGAGCTGGTGCAGGAGTACGGCCAGCAGGGTGGCTTTGTTATGCCCGGTTTCTACGGCGCGACGCGTGAGGGCCAGATTAAGCTGCTCGATCGAGGCGGCGGCGATATCTCGGGCTCGATTCTGGCCAAGTGCCTTGGCGCCGATCTGTACGAGAACTGGACCGACGTTTCGGGCTTCTATTCTGCCGATCCGCGTATTGTTCCCGAGGCTCAGCCCATTGCGCGCGTTACCTACGAGGAGCTGCGCGAGCTTTCGTACATGGGCGCAAGCGTCCTGCACGAGGAGGCCGTTTTCCCCGTGCGCGAGGCAGGCATTCCGCTGGTCATCAAGAACACCAATGCGCCGCAGGACCCCGGCACCATCATTAGCGAGACGGCTGACGAGGGCGAGGCGGAGCCCATCATTACCGGCGTGACCGGCAAGCGCGGCTTTGTCGCCATCAACGTTGCCCGCGACCGCACCAAGCCCCGTGTCGGCTTTATGCGCCGTGCGCTTTCGGTCTTCGAGCGCTATGACGTTTCCGTCGAGCACATGCCCACCGGTGTCGACCGCTTTGGCGCCGTGGTGCAGGAGCAGGACGTTCACGACTCGCTGTACTCGCTCGTGGGCGACATTCAGCAGGAGGTCGAGCCGCTCGAGATCGAGGTTGTCGAGGGCTTGGCGCTTATCGCGACCGTCGGTCGTAACCTGCGCGGCCGTGCAGGCATCTCGGGCCATCTGTTTGGCATGCTTGGTCAGGCCGGCGTGAGCGTGCGCATGATTTCGCAGAGCTGCGACGAGATCAACATCATTATCGGTGTCGAGGAGAAGGACTTCGACCTGGCGATTCAGACCATTTACCGTGCCTTCTCCGACGAAAACGGCATTGTGAAGGTCTCCGACCTGGAGGCTCCCGCGCCGGTTGATCCCGCCCTGGCCGCGCTCAAAAAATAGCGACTGCTTGGTAGATTTTTGGGTCGTGTTTCAAAAATCTACGGTGGGGCGTTTCATTTCGGTTTCGTTTCGACGGGGCGGGTTTCGTGCCCGCCCCGTTCTTGTATACACTGGCAACAATAATTGGCCTGCTCGGCATGCGGGCAAAAGCCACAGCCTTTAAAGGGGGAAGCATGAAACAGTACACGGTTGCTATTTTGGGCGCGACGGGAGCCGTGGGCACCCAGATGCTCGAGTGCCTCAACGAGCAGGAGTTTCCGGTTGGCAAGCTCAAGCTGCTGGCAAGTGCACGCTCCGCGGGCAAAACCGTTGAGTTCCGCGGCGAGCAGGTTGTGATTGAGGAGGCTTGCCCCGAGGCCTTTGAGGGCTGCGACATCGTACTCGGTGCTGCCGGCGACGACATCGCGAAGGAGCTACTGCCCGAGGCCGTCAAGCGCGGCGCCGTCGTGGTCGACAACAGCCACGCCTTCCGCATGGATCCTGAGGTGCCGCTGGTCGTGCCCGAGATCAATGCCGACGACATCAAGTGGCATCACGGCCTTATCGCCAATCCCAACTGCGCGACCATCATCGGCCTGGTTCCCACGTGGCCGCTGCATCAGCTCGCCGGCGTGAAGCGCATGATCGTCTCGACGTATCAGGCGGCTTCGGGTGCTGGCGCTCCCGGTATGGCCGAGCTCGAGGCTCAGCTGGCCGCCCAAGGCCTTGGCGAGGAGATTCCCGAGCCGCGTGCATTTGCCGCCCAGCTCGCGAGCAACCTGATTCCGCAGATTGGCGGCGTCAAGGAAGAGGGCTTTACCTCCGAGGAGATGAAGCTGCAAAACGAGGGCCGCAAGATCATGCACCTGCCCGAGCTGCGCGTGAACTGCACCTGCGTGCGCGTGCCCGTGCTGCGCTCGCACTCCGAGAGCATTACGCTTGAGTTTGAGCGCGACATTACGGTTGACGAGGCCCGTGCTGCGCTGGCTGCCGCTCCCGGCGTCAAGCTGGTTGACGATATGGCTGCCGAGGATGCGCACGACCGCTTCCCCATGCCGATGGATACGTCCGACCAGGACCTGATTTGGGTCGGTCGCGTGCGCCGCGACATCTCGAACCCCGAGGCCGCGCGTGGCATCACCTTCTGGTGCTGCGGCGACCAAATCCGTAAGGGCGCGGCGACCAACGCCGTCCAGATCGCTAAGCTGCTCTGCGAGTAGTGTGGCCTGTCCGGCGGGGCCGGGCTTAGTTTTCAGAACACTCCGCAGACCAGTGTGGCGCCTTGTCCGCGGCTCCGAAGGAGCAGGACAAGGCGCCAC
>UQUD01000013.1 GCA_900544225.1 uncultured Collinsella sp. | reverse complement strand
GTCGCCCTGGACGTCGCGCAGCGTCGACTGGTCCGCCGTTCGGTAGAACGGCGGAACCAATTAGCACATCTTTGCGCCAGCGGGGATGGAAGCGTCGAGCTGGATCAGGTTGAGGCGCTCCTCGCCCTCCTCCTCGTGGATGGCGCTGATCAGCATGCCGCAGCTGGGAATACCCATCATCTTGCGCGGAGGCAGGTTGGTGATGGCGAGCAGGGTCTTGCCGACCAGGTCCTCGGGCTCATAGTAGCCATGGATGCCGGAGAGGATGGTGCGGTCGGTGCCGGTGCCGTCGTCGAGCGTAAAGTTCAGCAGCTTCTTGGACTTCTTGACGGCCTCGCATGCCTTGACCTTCACAGCGCGGAAATCGCTCTTGGAGAAGGTATCAAAGTCGACGAACTCCTCGAACAGCGGCTCAACGGCGATCTTGGAGTAATCGAGCGTGGGCTTGAGCGGCTTGACGAACGGGCTTGCGGCGTTGCCGGCCTCGGCAGCCTTGGCAGCGGCGGCACCGGACTGGAAACCCTTCTCGGGCTTCATGTGCGGAAACAGCAGGACGTCGCGAATGGAAGCCTGGTTGGTGAGCAGCATGACCACGCGGTCGATGCCGATGCCGATGCCGCCCGCGGGAGGCATACCGTACTCGAGGGCGCGCACGTAGTCCTCGTCGTACTCCATAGCCTCGTCGTCGCCGCCGGCCTTCTCAGCCATCTGGGCAGCAAAGCGCTCGGCCTGGTCGACCGGGTCGTTGAGCTCGGAGAATGCGTTGGCGTACTCGTGGCCGGCGATGACCAGCTCAAAGCGGTGCGTCAGGCGCGGATCGTCCTCAAAACGCTTGGCAAGCGGGCTGACCTCGATGGGGTAATCGCATACGAAGGTCGGGTTGACGATGGTGTCCTCGCCCAGCTCATCGTAAATCTCGGCGATAATTTTGCCAGCAGTCCACTCGGGCTTGATCTCCAGGCCCTTCTCGCGTGCGCCGGCGGCAAGCTCCTCGACCGGCGTGTCGATGGTGATCTGCTTGCCGAGCACGTCCGAGACGATGTCGGTCATGGGACGGCTTGCCCACTCACCGGACAGATCGATGGTCTGGCCCTGATACTCGATGACCTCGGGATTGCCGATAGCCTTGTTGGCAGCCTTGATGACGCCCTGGGCGAGTGCCTTCATGCCATCGAGATCGGAGAAGGCACGATAGGCCTCCATCGTGGTGAACTCGGGGTTGTGGGTGAGGTCCATACCCTCGTTGCGGAAGATGCGGCCGATCTCGAAGACGCGCTCAAAGCCACCGACGATGCAGCGCTTGAGGTGCAGCTCGGTAGCAATGCGCAGGTAGCACTCCTGATCGAGCGCGTTGAAGTGCGTGATGAACGGCTTGGCCGTAGCGCCGCCCTGAATGGTCTGCAGGATGGGGGTCTCGACCTCCATGTAGCCGTCAGATTCCATGAAGCGGCGGAAGGTGGAGAGAATCTGCGAGCGCTTGCGGAAGGTCTCGCGAACATCGTCGTTGGCAATCAGGTCGACATAGCGCTGACGATAACGGGTCTCCTTATCGGAAAGACCGTGGAACTTCTCGGGCAACGGACGAACGGCCTTGGAGAGCAGGGTCGCGCTCTTGGGGGCAACGGAGAGCTGGCCGCGCTTGGTGCGAACAACCACGCCGGTCACGCCCAGGATGTCACCAAGGTCGAGAGCCTTGAGCGTATTCCAAGCTGCCTCGTCCATGTCGTTGATGCGGCAGAACAGCTGAATCTCGGCGGTAGCGTCACGCACGACGATAAACATGATCTTGCCCTGGCCACGCTTGGCGACCACGCGGCCGCCGATCTTCACGACGTCCTCAGTATCCTCGCCATCGGCAAGATCGGCATATTTGGCCTCAATGTCGACGACATAGTCCTCGATCTCGGAGTGCTCGGGATAGGGGTTCTGGCCCGCCTCGAACAGGGCGGCGCGCTTTGCCAGACGCGTGGCGCGCTCGTCGTTGAGCGTCGAGGCCTGATCGGCGACGTTCTGGTTCTCTGCCATAAGTTAGCTCCTCAAACTAAAACGCTCCCCAGGATTCGGTCCCAGGGAGCGAAAACATACCTTTACGCGGGACCGTGGTCTAGCGTGCGATCTTGGCGATGGTGTAGACGCGGGTCTTGCCAGAAGGCGTAACGACCTCAACGGAGTCGCCCTCGCCGTGACCGATGATGGCGTGACCGACCGGAGACTCGTTGGAGATCTTGTGCTCGAGCGAGTTGGTCTCGGTGGTACCGACGAGCGTGACTTCCATGACCTCACCGTTGGGATCGATCAGAGAAACGGTGGAACCGATGGAGACGGTCAGATTGCCCGTGGTGGCAGCAACCTGAGCGTTGGCGAGAATAGCCTGAATCTCGGCAATGCGAGCAGCATTCTGGGCCTGCTTGTCCTTGGCGGCATCGTACTCGGAGTTCTCCGAAAGGTCGCCAAACGCGCGGGCTTCCTTGATGTCCTCGACGATCTCCTTGGCGTAATCGCCCTCACGCCAAGCGAGCTCCTCGACGAGCTTCTGGCGGCCCTCAGCGGTCAGTACGATCTGGCTTGCGTCCATACGGATATCTCCCCAACTATGATGTAACGATCAACTGTCAACAAAACGAAAAAGACCGGCTAGCCTGCGGGCAAGCCGGTCAGGTGCTCACCCCAAAGGGATGGGACTACTCTGCGTCCGCGTCGCTGTCCTCTGCCTGCTTTTTCTTGGCAGCAGCGAGCTTGGCCTCGAGCTCTGCGATCTCCTTGTCCTCCTTGGACTCCTCGACCACAACGTCCTCGGCCTGCTTGGTTTCGCCCTTATCGTCGCCCTCCATACCCTCGCGGATATTCTTGACGGTAGAGCCGAGAGACTTGCCGAGCTTCGGCAGGTTCTTAGGCCCGAAGATGATCAAGACAACGACGAGAATAATGATGAGCTCAGGAGCCCTCAGTCCAAACATGTAGACCTCCACAATACAGCGAGACAAGCTCGAATGAGTATACCGCGGGTGCCGCGGTATCACAACAATAGCTAAAAAAAGGGACCGCAAGAAGCGGTCCCTCCTCATGCTCTGGTCGGGTTGACTGGATTTGAACCAGCGACCCCTGCGTCCCGAACGCAGTGCTCTACCAAACTGAGCCACAACCCGTTAGCTCGACTATAGTAACAAAGATTTTCGCCGCGTGCTAGAGAAATTTTTATTTCTTTGGCGCGTCGATTTGAACCGTGTTGGGAATAAGCTCAGTCGCGCAGGCCCACCAGCCATTTTGCTGGGCAGCTCCCGCAAGATGGGCTGCTGCAGCGACGGTATCACAAATGGCAAACGAGCAGGCACCCGAACCGCACACGTCCACGGCAACGGTTCCCTCCTGTGCGCGCAGCCAGTCGAGAACTGCCTGGATCCGCGGCTCCATCTGCGCGGATATGACGCCCAGATTGTTATGAACGAGCGCATATGCCGCCTCGGCATCGCCGGCGCGTAAGACAGAAGCAATCGCACCGGGTTTGTCCGCGGGCACCGGGCTCTCATCAAATCGTCGATACGCTTCAACCGTTGAAACGCTCGTCTCGTGCGGTTTGACCAATACGACAGGTGTCGCTGGAAGCACAGGATACTCAGTGGCCAGCACATCTCCCCCGCCGACGTAGAATGCGGGACTCGCGTGCAAAAAAAACGGCACGTCGGCGCCGATACCGCGAGCGATGTCACCGAGCGCAGGGTCGGTGCGGTCGATACCCCACAGCTCGGCCAAGGCAACGATGACCGCGGCGGCATCCGTCGAAGGACCTCCCAGGCCGGCGCACAGCGGAATGCGCTTTTCGATCGTCACGCACACGTTGGCGTCGCGACCGTAATGCTCGGCCATAGCGATTGCCGCCCGATAAGCCGTATTTTTTTGCATGGGAAAATCGGATGCCGGAACCGTCTGGACGGTCAACGCCTGCGCCGGCGTGACCGTCACGGTATCGGCTAGACCGACGGCTGCCATCAGGGAATCGACCCTGTGATAGCCGCGGGCGTCGCGCTCGGTATGAACCCCCAGATAGAGGTTAATCTTTGCCGGCGCGGTAAGGATGAGGGACCGATCGGTCACCGTTAGTGCTCCTCGAGCTGGTTGCCGAGCGGGGTAAAGATATGTTCGCCGCTCTCGGGGTCGAACAGTTCGACCTGGCCGGTAAGGACATCGATGTACTGGTAGGACTGACGCGATTTGCGGCCGCGACGCTCGTCAACCTCAACGATAAAGACGGCGGGGTGGACGCTCTTGATGGTGCCCATGCGCTCGATGACGCGGGTACGGCCCATGTTGGCCTTAACCTTGACGCGATCGCCCACCATATCGGTCAGCTTCTCGTGGATGTCGTCGACGTGATTGACTTCCATCTCTTCCATGAATAGGGCCTCCAGAGGGTGCAATTCAAAAAGGGGATAATACCCCTAAGATAGACAAAACTCTAATACTATAGCACCCTGCTGCAGCCATACGCAAGCAGCTAAAAAACCCGGCCCCAAATTGACTACTTACAGACTATCGGTGTCCAGAACGATGGTGAACGGACCGTCGTTGACCAGGTCGACCTTCATGTCGGCGCCAAAGATGCCGTGCGCCACATGCTCAACGTCCTGGGCGACGAGCGTCAGAAAGTACTCGTAAAGTTCGTTAGCGACATCGGGCGCGCCGGCATCCGTAAACGACGGACGGCGGCCGTGGCGGCAGTCGGCAAACAGCGTGAACTGCGACACCACGAGCACCTCGCCGTCGACATCGGCCAGCGCCAAGTTGGTCTTGCCGTTCTCGTCCTCGTTGATACGCAGCCCGCGGAGCTTGCCCCACAGCCTGTCGGCTTCGGCGCGCGTGTCGCCGTGGCCCACGCCCAGCAGCACCAGGTAGCCGCGTCCAATGCTGCCCACGCACTCGCCGTCGACCGTAACGCCGGCATGAAGCACGCGCTGCACCACCGCACGCACGGTCTACTCCTCGCCCGTCAGCTTGGCGGACAGATGCTCGAGCGCATGGAAACGATGGCTGATAGCGTTCTTCTCGTCCGCTGTGAGCTCGGCCATAGTCTTGCCCGGCGTATCGACCGGCAGGAACAGCGGGTCGTAGCCAAAGCCGTGATCGCCGCGACCCTCGTGCGCGATAACGCCCTCGCAGGTGCCCTCACCATAGGTGACCAGGCCGTCCGTATCGATAAGCGCGACGACGCTCATAAAGCGCGCGGTGCGGTCCTCGTCTGCCACGCCTTCCAGGTTAACGAGAAGCTTGGCGTTGTTGGCGGCATCGTCGCCATGCACGCCCGCATAGCGCGCGCTATACACGCCCGGCTCGCCGTCCAACGCGTCGACGACCAAGCCGGAGTCGTCGGCGATGGCCATAAGGCCCGTCTCCTCGACCGCAGCCTGCGCCTTGATGATGGCATTCTCCAAAAACGTCGTTCCGTTTTCCTCGGGGTCCTCAAAATCGCCCAGCTGGCCGAGCGCCACAAAGCGCACCTCGGGCATGACCTTGCCCAAAATGGCCTCGATCTCGGTGAGCTTATGGGCGTTGCCTGTTGCCACGACGATGGTCGCCGCCGGGTCGAGGGTGTCGATGTCAATCTTCTCAAGTGCCATAGCTGGCCTCCTTGTCTCTATTGCAATACCGAGTTGAGGACGACGAGGACTTCGGCCTCTCTCCCCTCTCAATCAACGGCAGTCTTATACTTCGACGTTTTCCCAGATAAAACCTGCCAATATAAACATCCCTTTTTGGCAGGTTAGGCGAGGGCTTGGCGCTGAAGCTCGATGAGCTCGGCAATACCCTTGTCGCCCAGATCGAGCAGGGCGTTGAGACGCTTGCGGTCGAAGGGCGCCTGCTCGCCGGTGCCCTGGAGTTCGATCATCTCGCCGGAATCGGTGGCGACGAGATTCATGTCGACCTCGGCGTGGCTGTCTTCGGAATAATCCAAGTCGAGCAGGGTGTTGCCGTCGACGACGCCCATGGAAATGGCGGCAACCTGACCCGTGAGCGGGATGCGCTCGAGTTTGCCCGCCTCGACCCACATGGCAAGGGCGTCGTGCAGCGCCACCCAGGCGCCGGTAATGCTCGCCGTACGCGTGCCGCCATCGGCCTGAATCACATCGCAGTCGACGGTAACGGTGTACTCACCGAGCGCCTTCATGTTGACGACAGTGCGCAGACTGCGGCCGATAAGCCGCTCGATCTCCATGGAGCGGCCCTTGCGGTTGGCATGCTCGCGCTTGCAGCGTTTACCGGTCGAGGCCGGCAGCATCGCATATTCCGCCGTTACCCAGCCGGCCTTGGCGCCCTTGCGCCAACCCGGCACACCCTCCTCGATAGTGGCGGCGCACAGTACGCGCGTGTCGCCGAACTCAGCCAGGCACGAGCCGTGGGCATGCTTCATAACACCACGGGTGAGCTTGACGGGGCGCAGCTCGTTGGCGGCACGGCCGTTGGCGCGGTTGACCTGCATGTACTCCATAGAAATATCCTTTCGGCAAAAGAAGGGGGCAAGTCTTTGGACGATAACCCTGTATCTATTTCAGTTCGTCGATATCGATATGTTCGATGCTCTTGAGCGGCTGGCCAAAGATAAAGCTACCCGCCACCGCAAACTCGGCAATGTTGTCAGACGTGGTGGCAAAGCGATGCTGCGGCTCAGCGGTATCGCCCGCCAGCTGCTCGCGGCGCGTGAGAATATCGGTCAGCTCGCGGGTGGTCTCCTCGGCGGAGCTCACCACGCGCACCCCGGGTCCCAGCGCATGGCGGATGGGACCCACCAGCAGCGGGAAGTGCGTACAGCCGAGCACCACGGTATCGATGCCGCGATCGTGCAGCGGCTCGACCGTGGCGTTGACCAGCGCGCGAACGGCTGGCGTATCAAAAATATCCTCGTTCTCGAGCCACTGCTCCTGCAGATGCGCGCCCGAGGCGAGCTCGTGCTCGACGACCTCGACAAAGCTCGAAGCCGGGCAGCCATACACATCGACACCAGCATCCAAATCCTGGATGGCGCGCGTGTAGGCGCCCGAGCGAATGGTGAGGTTGGTGGCCAGCACGCCCACGCGACGCGTACGCGTGCTGTTGATGGCGGCGCGTGCGCCCGGGGCGATCACGCCGATCACGGGAACGTCAAGCACTTGCTGAGCCAGACGCAAGGCCGCGGCGGTCGCCGTGTTGCAGGCGATGACCATGATCTTAACGTCGTGCCTCGATAGCCAGCGGCCCGCCTGCAGCGCAAACGAGCGAACCTCGTCCTCGGTGCGGGTGCCATAAGGGCAGCGTTTAGTGTCACCGAAATAGTAGACGGACTCGTGCGGAAGCGCCGTTGCGATCGCGCGCGCGACCGTTAAGCCGCCCAGGCCCGAGTCGAACACGCCGATCGGACGCGTGTCCCCGGCCAGATTATCGATATCGGACATTACCTCACCAGATTCTCTCTCGAAAAATGCGACCATGCGTGATGCGTCGCGCTACGAACGGGCCGCGACCAACAGCTCGGCCGTTGCCACCCAACCGTCGACAATCTTGCCGCGCGTAATATAGGCATTGTCGCAGGCATCCAAGAACTCCGGGGCACCGGCGCTCGTCAGACCATTCTCGACCAGGCAGAACATGCCAACATGGTCGGCCATGTAGAAGTCGGACTCGGAGTCGCCGAGCGCGAGCGTCTCCTCGCGCTCGATCCCCAGGTGCTCGCAGAAGCGTGCAATGGCAACGCCCTTGTTGAGACCCGCCGGATTGATGTTGAAGGCGCGGCCGTCCTCGACGCGATGAAGCTCGAGCGTCGTCGGCTTGGACAGGTGCGTCAGATGACCGTTGCAAGCCCAGACCAGACCGCAGCCGGCCTCGTCCAGGATGGCCTGGACCTCATCGTCAGGCACATCGCCGCGCATGCCAACGGTGACCTCACGGTACTTGTAGCCGGTCGACATGTCGTTGTGGTACTCAATTTTGTGCGGCCAGCGGGCAAGGATCTTCTCGCACACGCCGGTCTGCTCGATCACCTGGTGCGGCGTGAGACCGCAGGCGGGGTCGTAGGGCATGTCGCCCGTCAGGTACTCCCAATCGTTGGCCTTGAGGTCGTACATGACCAGGCCGCCCATCTCGCCGATATAGGAGTTGAGACCGAGCACGCGGGCGTCTTCGTGGATCATGGTGCGATTGCGACCCGAGGTGGGGACCACCTGGATGCCGGCACGGGCGAGTGCGACAACCGCCTCGACGAGCTTGGTCGAAGGATTGCCGTCGTTATCGCGCAGCACGCACGAGCCGGGGGCGAGCATCGTGGCGTCCAGATCGGTAAAGACATACTTGACCTTGGCAAGACGCTCGCGCATCTCGCCCGAAAGCTCGGCAACGGTCGGCAGGATGTTGTGGGACATGGTCACTCCGTTTACATAGAAGGGGCTTGGTCTAGGCGTCGTACGCCGCAAGGGTGCGCTTGAGAATCGAACCGTCGCGCTCACAAGGCTCGGGTCCGTTCTTGCGCAGCATACGCTCTTCCTCGCCCTTACCGGTCACGATGACCACGGCAGGACGGACGGTTTCGCGCACGGCAGTCTCGATAGCGGCAACGCGATCAGTCACGATTTGCCAGTTATCATTTCCCTGCGCTTGAACGTTGCGCGCGATCTCGGCGCAAATATCCTCGACATCCTCGGGGCCGGGGTCATCCTCGGTAATCACGATTCGGTCGGCATACTTGCCGGCGGCGATGCCCATCGTGGTGCGTCGATCGACACCCTTACCGCCCGTAGCGCCAAATACGACCGCCAGCTCGCGCTCGGGATAGTTCTCGCGTAAGTCACGCAGAAGCGTCTCGAGACTCATGCCGTTATGTGCATAATCGACGACGCCCAAGATTTTGCCCGATACGGACGGATAGAGCTCCATACGGCCGGGAACGAAGACACCCTCAAAGCCATGGACGATACCCTCTTCGGAAATGCCCAGGGCCTCGGCGCAGGCAATAGCGGCAAGCGCGTTGGACACATTGAACTTAACCGGCGTGGGAATCACAATGTCGCGCGTAAAGCGGGGCGTGCGCACCGTTGCCACCACGCCGCAGTCGCCATTGCGAATCGCCAGCGCAAGCACGTCGGCACGCTCGTCGGTCAGGGAGAACGTCACCGTACGTTCGCAACGAGATGCCGCCTCGAGCACGCGATCGACCTTATCCATATCGAGATTGACCACGGCAAAACGGCTCTGCGAGAAGATTTTGAGCTTGCTGGCAAAGTAATCCTCGAGCGTCGGATGCTCAATCGGTGAAATGTGATCCTCGCCGATATTGGTAAAGGCGCCGACTTCAAAGTCAATCTTGCCCGTGCGCTCGTATTTGAGGCCCTGACTCGATGCCTCCATGACCAGCCACGGAGCGCCCGCCTCGGCGGCATGTGCGATACGCGACTGCAAAAGGAAGGACTCGGGGGTCGTCAGCTTGGAAGGGCCCGTCTCGATGCCGTCGTCGAACTCAATGCCCGTATTAAGAGCGGGTCGATGACAGCCCGTAAGCTTGGCCTCGTTGGCGAGGATGCCGCGCAGATAAAAGCTGCAGGTCGACTTACCCTTGGTGCCTGTAAAGGCGCAGACCTTCACCTTACCCGACGGGTGCCCATAAAAGGCATCTGCCACCACGGCGAGCGTGCGACGAATATCGCTCACAATCACCGCGGGAAGATCAACATCGTAATCGACCTCGGAAACGTAGGCCACGGCGCCATCGGCGATTGCCGAAAGCAGGTACTCGCGCTTAAACGCACGGCCCTTGCAGACAAACAACGTGCCCGGACGCACCTGGCGCGAGTCATCAGTCGCAAACTCAATGCGCTGGTCGCACGAAGCGCTCGGTCTGGAAACAACAAGGTCATCTTCCTCGAGCAACTCTATATAGCGCATCAGAGTTAGCTTCTCTTGTGTCGGACTCGACATACAAAGACCTCTCTCGCTAAATTCAGCCTTAAAGGGCAGAAGACGTCCCGCGGCAGAAACGATGAAACATTCTGTATTATCAACCATCCTAATATGCCACCTGACCTTGCGCGCATCACAGCCTTCTAAAAAATTGCATGGACTGTGCCGTGGTCTAATAAATGGCAACAGTGTTCACCCCGTGTAAAACCAAGGAAATCTGGGTGCTGTTCTTTAACATAGCGTTCGCAACCACGTCCCGCCGCTTCGCCTGAAGATCGGGACGTGGTTTTTTCGGTTCGCTCGGCGCTTATGCCCTATCACGAAACAAAAGATTGGCATGATAGTAAAGATTATTTGACATCAGCTGCCGCAATCCTTGCGGCAGTACACCTGAGCCGTCAGCAGAAAGGATCTTGCATGTGCGGTTTTGTCGGTTTTACCGGTACAGATGAACAGAGTGAGCTGGTTCTCACGGCCATGATGAATCGCATCATCCACCGTGGTCCCGATATGGGCGGCCAGCATATCGTCGACAACGTTGCCCTTGGTTTTCGTCGTCTTTCGATTCTCGATCTTTCCGAAGCTGGAGCCCAGCCCATGTCGAGCGACGACGGCAAGGTCACGATTGTCTTCAACGGAGAGATCTACAACTTCCAGGAGCTTCGCGCCGAGCTGGAGGCGGCCGGCTACGCCTTCCACTGCAACGCTGATACCGAAGTCCTGGTACACGGTTACGAGGAGTGGGGCGAGGACCTGGTCAACCGTCTGCGCGGCATGTACGCGTTCGTGATTCACGACCAGAACAAGAACAAACTCTTTGGTGCTCGTGACATCTTTGGTATCAAGCCGTTCTATTACTACCAGGCATCCGATGGCTCGCTGCTGTTTGGCTCCGAGATCAAGAGCTTCCTGGACCATCCCAAGTTTGAGAAGGCTGTCAACCACGACGCGCTGCGTCCCTACCTGACGCTGCAATTCCCCGCCACGGAGGAGACCTTCTTTAAGGGCGTGTTCAAGCTTGCCCCGGCGCATTGCTTTACGTATGACCTGACGACCAACACCATGGACATCAAGCGTTACTGGAGCTGTGACTTCACCGACGACAACTCCAAGACCTTCGAGGAGTACGTGGACGAGTGCGACAAGGTCGTGCACGAAAGCGTCGCTGCGCACCGAATCGCCGATGTTAAGGTGGGCTCGTTCCTTTCTGGCGGTGTGGACTCCAGCTACATTGCCGCCTGTCTCATGCCCGACACCACGTATTCTGTCGGCTTCGATTACAAGAACTTCAACGAGACCAACTACGCCGCCGAGCTTTCCGACAAGCTGGGCATCAAGAACGTGCGCAAGATGATTACCGCCGACGAGTTCTTTGATGCACTGCCCGATATCCAGTACCACATGGACGAGCCGCAATCGAACCTGTCCAGCGTGCCGCTGTACTATCTGGCGCAGATGGCTTCCAAGGAGGTCACCGTCGTCCTTTCGGGCGAGGGTGCCGACGAACTGTTTGCCGGCTATGAGTGGTACGAGGACACCCCCGAGATGCGCACCTTTAAGAAGCGCTTGCCGCTCGGCGTACGTCGCGCCCTGGGCTCACTCGTTCAGCATCTCCCCTACTTTAAGGGCCACAACTTCCTGACGAAATGCGCCGAGGTTCCCGAGCGCTGGTATGTGGGTCAGGCAAAGGTGTTCGATCCCTCCGAGGTCGACGAGGTGCTCAAGCCCGCTTATGACACCGGCAAGAACGCCGCCGAGATGTGCGCCGAGTACTACAAGCAGGTTCCCAACTGCTGCGAGCTTTCCAAGAAACAGTATCTGGATATGAACATGTGGCTGCCGGGCGACATTCTGCTCAAGGCCGACAAAATGTGCATGGCGCATTCTCTGGAGCTTCGCGTCCCGTTCCTGGACAAGAAGGTCATGGAGTTTGCCGAGCACATCCCCGCCAACTACCGTGTTAACGAAGAAGGCTGCAAGCTCGTCCTGCGTCACGCCGCCAACCGCACGCTGCCCGACGAGTGGGCAACGCGCAAGAAGGTGGGCTTCCCTGTACCGGTCAAGTTCTGGCTGCGCGAGCAAAAGTATTACGACTACGTAAAGGAATACTTCACCGCGCCGTGGGCTGCTGATTTCTTTGACACCGATGCGCTCATGAAACTGCTCGACGATCACTTTAAGGGTCGCGCGCTCAACCAGCGCAAGATCTATACCACGCTGACGTTCCTCATTTGGTACAAGCGCTTCTTTATCGACGAGGACAAGGGCGCTAAAGTCGCCGCTTAGTTTTCGTTATGAATTAGCGGTGAACAGCGCAGGGTTTCCGCTATACTCAATCCCTGCGGGCGATTGGCGCAACGGTTAGCGCAGGTGCTTTACACGCACAAGGCTGGGGGTTCGAATCCCTCATCGCCCACCATTGAATTGTTAGGCCTCCAGTGATGGAGGCCTTTCTTTTTTGTGCCCGGTACATGGGATTCGAACCCGCAAGGGTGCGGAGCTGAGGAAACGCGAAGCGTTTTCCAGCGCAGCACGCGAGGAGCGAAGCGACGAAGCGGGGCGCGGACGGCGCCAGCCGCACGCGGACATCCCTCATCGCCCACCACTGAATTGTTAGGCCTCCAGCGATGGAGGCCTTTCTTTTTTGGGCCCGGTGCATGGGATTCGAACCCGCAAGGGTGCGGAGCTGAGGAAACGCGAAGCGTTTTCCAGCGCAGCACGCGAGGAGCGAAGCGACGAAGCGGGGCTCGGGCGGCGAAATGGACCCTTGGCGAATACCCGTGTGCAAAAAATGCCAAATATGAGTACTGCTACCTTTTTAGTAGCAGCGTTTTCGAAGTCATAAAAGGCAAATCCGGCATTAGAACGACGATCGATAGTCCAGTTAAGCCAATTTGCCAACTACAAAACTGGACATATGTGGCCCAACTCATCTAAAAGTGCCTAATTTATATGTTACGAAGTTAGTGCCCGTACTCATATTTGCCACTTTTTGCACACGGCCTATCCCAGCCATGGTAAATCGATAGCAAAACGGGCTCCAGTTCGCCCAATCGTGCGCCAAACGGCACGTGACAGCCTGAAACCCGCTCCAAATTGCTATGTCTGATGGCGCTAAGCCAAAACGTCCGACAGAATCTCGATCAGGTTGTCCACGTCGGCCTCTTCGCACACGAGCGGCGGAAGGAAGCGCAGCGTATGTGCGCCTGTAGCGTTGATCACGGCACCAGCCCCCAATGCACGGGCTACAACGTCGTGCGCATCACCCGCGGCATCATCCAAATCGCAGCCGAGCATCAGGCCGCGACCGCGCACCTCTACCACATGCGGAAGCTTAGCCAGCGCCTGCTCCATATAGGCGCCAACCTTGGCAGCATGCTCGGCATAATCGCCGTGCACAAGCGCGGAGAGCGTCGCGGCACATGCCGCGATGGCCAAGCAGCTACCACCGAAGGTCGAACCATGATCGCCGGGCTTAAAGACGTCGGCGATTTCCTTCTTTGCCACCACGGCACCCATAGGCACACCGTCGGCAATGCCCTTGGCAAGGCTCATGATGTCGGGCTCCACACCATAGGTCTGGAACGCAAACGGCTTACCCGTGCGAAAAATTCCGCACTGGACCTCATCGGCGATAAGCACGGCACCCACCTCGTGCGCCAAGTCGCGCGCCGTAGCCATAAACTCCTCGGTCATGGGGTGCACACCGCTCTCGCCCTGAATCGGCTCGAGCATCACGGCGCAAATTTCACTGCCCAACTGCTTAAAAATTGCACGCAGTTCATCTACATCGTTGGGTGCGCAGGCCACAAAGCCACCCGGCAGCGGGCGGAAACTGTCCTGCAGCCAATCCTGCATGGTCGCGGCAATGGTCTCGAGCGTACGACCGTGAAAGCCGCCGCGCATGCACACGATGGTGTTGCCACCGTTGCCGGCACGCTTGGCGTACAGACGCGCGAGCTTCATCGAGCCCTCGTTGGCCTCGGCACCGGAATTGCCAAAGAACGTCTCCCACACCTGCTCGCCCGCAGCCGGAGCGCCAAGTGCCGCCGCCGTGGTCTCGTCGCCAGCGGCAATCGCGTCGGCAAGCACGCGTGCACCGTCCGCATCATCGTTAGCGAGCTTGGACAGCAGCGCCGCGACCTGGCCGCGCTGCTCGATGTAGAAATAATTGGAGACATGCAGGAGCCTCTTGGTCTGATCCTCGAGCGCCGACAGCACTGCCGGATTGCCGTGGCCCAGGCTGCACACGCCAATACCGGCAAGAAAATCGAGGTATTCGCGACCATCGTCGCCGGTGAGCTTCATGCCGTGGCCTTCGACGAACTCGACCGGCGAGCGACCAAAGGTGTGCATGACGTAGTGGGATTCGAGCGATTGTTGTGCTGCAAATGACATGAGATACCTTTCGTTAAGCGCCAGGTAGCGCGGACTGTGGGCGTAATGGCGTAGCAATTTCGAGCCGGCTAGACCGTTTGAAGCTTCTCGACCTCGTCGAGGTTCTCGGCCAGGCGCGCCGCAAAGGTCGAAAGCGGGTGCGGGTGCGTATCGAACTCGTAGGCCGTCTCGGTGGAATGGATCACGGTGCCGACGCCGGCATCGGTCAGCAGCTCCAGGAGCAGCGAATGCGGCGTGGTACCGTTAATGATGTGGGCACGAAATACGCCGCCGGCAAGCGCATCGACGGCCGCACGCAGCTTGGGAATCATGCCCTTATCGACCTCGCCACCGTAGAACATCTCGTTAACCTCGTCGAGCGTTAGGTTAGAGATAAGCGAATCCTTATCGCTAAAGTCCTTGTACAGGCCATCGACGTCGGTCAAAAAGATCGCCTTATGCGCGTGAAGCGCTGCCGCGACGGCACCGGCGGCGGTATCGGCATTGATGTTGAAGAAACCGCCGTCCTCCCCCGCCGCGACGGTAGCGATGACGGGAATGTACTCGCTATCGAGCAAGCGCTCGATATAGTCGGTGTTGACGTGCGTCACTTTGCCCACGCGACCGAGCTCAGGGTCGAGCGGCTCGGCGATGAGCGTGCCGGCATCGCTGCCCGACACGCCCACGGCCAGGTTGCCGTGGTGGTTGATGGCAGCAACCAGCTCCTGGTTAACCTTGCCGCCCAGCACCTCGCGCACGATATCCATAGTCGCCGGCGTAGTCACGCGCTGCCCGTTCTTAAATTCGACAGGGATGTCATAGTGGCTGAGTGCCTCGTTGATGGCCTTGCCGCCGCCATGCACGATGACGGGGCGCATGCCGATGATCTTGAGCAAAACGATGTCGTTCATCACGTCGCGGCGCAGCTGCTCGTCAACCATGGCTGCTCCGCCATATTTGATAACAACCGTCTTGCCGGTCAGGTTTTTAATCCACGGCAGTGCTTCGAACAGCAGCTGCGCGGTTGCTTCGTTGGATTCGCTCGAACGACAATCGCGTGCGAATTTCATAATCTGCCTCGTCTTTCGTATCGTTATCGCGCCGTGCTCCACTGTCCGCAATCGCGGCAAGATGCGCAGCGCGCCTGGAATCTAGGAACGGTAGTCGCCGTTGATGGAGATGTACTCGTGCGTGAGGTCGCAGGTCCACACGGTCGTTGCCGCGTCGCCTGCGCCCAGGTCGGCCGAGATCACGATCTCGGGCGCCTCAAAACGTCGCAGAGCCTCGTCCTCGTCAAAGGGAACAGTCAGACCGTCGCGACAGACAGGCATGCCCATCATGTCGATGGAAACGTCTTCCTGATTAAACTTCACGCCGCACTTGCCGAGCGCCATGGCAACGCGGCCCCAGTTGCAGTCGTGGCCAGCGATGCAGGTCTTGACGAGCGGCGAGTTGGCGACGGCACGGGCGGCGATATCGGCTTCCTCGTCGTTGGCGGCGCCGGTAATGTTAACCGTCACGAGCTTTGACGCACCCTCGCCATCGGCCGCGATGTTGCGCGCCAGGCTCTCGCACACCTCGTGCACGGCAAAGGCCAACTCGTCAAAGGCGTCAGTGCCCTCGACGATGGCCTCGGCATCTGCGGCAGCAGCGCCAGAAGCAAGCATGATGCAGGTGTCGTTGGTCGAGGTGTCGGAATCGACCGTCACCTTATTGAAGGTCTGTTTAACGGTCGAGAGCAGCAGGGTGTGGAGCGCCGCCGGCTCGACGGGGGCATCGGTAGTAATGACCGCGATCATGGTGGCCATATTGGGCATGATCATGCCCGAGCCCTTGCACATGCCGCCCACCGTATAGGCGTTGCCCGCATGGCCCACAGCCTCACTGCGATAGCGAACGGCATACTCCTTGGAATGTGTATCAGTCGTCATGATAGCGCGGGCGGCATCGGCGCCACCATGAGCGGAGAGCGCCTCGAAGGCGGACGGAACGGCCGTCTCAAACGTGTCGATCGGCAGAATCTGTCCGATCACGCCTGTGGATGCAACTAGGATCTGCTGGGGTTCACAGCCGATGACCTGTGACGCGATGTTGCATGTCTCGCGCGCACAGGCTAGGCCGGTCTCGCCCGTGGCGGCGTTCGCGTTGCCGGAGTTGATTGAAACACCGGCGATGATGCCATAGCCCTTGTCCGCACCGCCCAGGTTGGCACGGCTCACCTGCACGGGCGCCGCGCAAAAGCGGTTGGTCGTAAACACGCCGGCACCTGGACAGGGCTTATCGGGCACGACGAGTGCATAGTCCAAGCGCTCGGGATTCTTCCGGAATCCCGCATGGATACCTGCAGCCTTAAAGCCGGCCGCTGCCGTAACGCCGCCCTCGACGGCGCGAATCTTGATATCAATCAGGTCGGTATTCATCGTCCCTACGACTCCTTATATCAAATAAAAAAGCGGGCATCGGCTGGCACGCCATACCGGTCGCAATTAGTAGACCAGCTTAAAAGTGGCGCCCAACTCGATACCCGACTACCAAATCGTTAACAATCGAATGTGCTACACCGGGCACGCCACTGTGGGCAAGCCTCGTCGCTCGTCAAAGCCAAAAACGATGTTGGCGCACTGGACCGCCTGGCCCGCAGCACCCTTGCACAAATTGTCGATAGCGCCCGTCGCCACCAGTACGCCCGCACGCTTGTTGAGCGCAAGACCGATCTGGGCGGCATTGGTACCGACGACCGAAGCCGTCTTGGGCTGCTGGCCGGCATCGAGCACGCGCACAAAGGTGCGACCGGCGTAAAACTTCTTGTAATGGTCGACGACATCCTCAAGAGTCAGCGTGTCGAGGGCCTGCGGCGCGAGCGGCAGCGTCACCGTAGAGAGCAGGCCGCGCTTGAGCGGTGCCAGGTGCGGAGTAAAGACAATGCGGCCGGTCAGGCCCAGGATCTGCTCAATCTCGGGCGTATGGCGATGTTTGCCTACGCCATAGGCTTCCAGGTTCTCGTCCGCGCTGCAAAAGTGGGTGCGGGCGTTGCAGGACTTACCGGCGCCCGTCACGCCGCTAATGGCATCGACGATTACGGGACCGTTCTCTGCCACCCAGCCCGCACGCACGGCAGGAGCGGTAGCAAGGCTCGTTGCGGTGGGATAGCAGCCGGCGCAGGCGACCAAAACGGGCTTTCCGGCGGCATGGCCGGAAGCAGCGGTCTCTAAGTCCTGGCAGAACAGCTCGGGCAGGCCGAAGGCACGTGTCTTGAGCAGCTCGGGGCTCGTGTGCTCGGCGGCATACCATGCCTCAAAGACGGACGCGTCGCTCAGACGGTAATCGGCCGAAAGATCAAAGCAGGAAACGCCCGCGGCAAGCAGCGCGGGCACCTGTGCCATGGCAGCCGTGTGTGGCACGGCAAGAAAGACCGCATCGCAGCTCTTGAGCTCGGGGGCGTCATGTGTGGTGAAAACCAGGTCGCTCACGCCAGCAAAGCTCGGATACACCGCGGACAGCGGCTGGCCGGCATCGGCGTTGGACGTAATGGCAACAAGTTCAAACTCGGGATGGCCGAGCACGAGGCGAATGAGCTCGGCTCCGGCATATCCAGCCGCGCCGACGATTCCAACCTTCAAAGACATATCAGACTCCTTGTCTGCGATTTATGCACCGATGCGCATTTCGCAGCGGTCGTTATGAAGTGGGTTGAAACTTTAGCACCAAAAGATGCATGAATACGTAAATAGTTTGCATGTTCATGCATTGAAACATTCCCGACACATTCGCTTGAAGGAATTGACAAATAGAGCAGGTCCCGTATTGACCGGCACTCCTTACGGTGCCGGTCAACACGGGGCCCGCCCATGCGAAGACTAAGTTGTTGGGATGAGCCAGCTGGCTAGAACTCGACCGGCACCCATTCGTCGTGATTGCAGATAAATGCCTCGGGATCCTCGACGCTAAAGAAGACGAGCGTGGGGTCGTTAGGCCCCTCATAGTGCTCGCTCAAGCGCTCAAGATGTTTCCATCCGGCCTCGCGCATTTCGCTCGAAGCCCGGTCTTCCAGCCCCGCACGCCCGCGCAGAATCAACCAACCATGGCCCGGCCACCAACTCGTGGCCTCAAAGCGCTGGTTTTGCAGAAGCTCCTGCCACACGTCTTTGGTGCGCGCCGTCACAAACCACAGCTTGCCGTCCTGAATCTGTGCAAACGAGAACGGACGCACATGCGGCTGCCCGTCCACACTCGTCGCCAGATACCACGCCGGCACCGACGTCAGATACTCCAGCACTGTATTCAATCCGTCCACGTTTCCTCCTGTCACCTGACCAGTCTTTTTGGAATGGGTAGTCAATTTGGGAAATTAGAGCTCGAGGAGCTCTTCGCTGCCGTCGATATCGCAGAACCGCGCAGCGATGTTGCGGACCGAGAAGAATGCAAGGCGGCCGTCGTTGGCACTATCGTGTTGCTCGCCAATGCCCACCATGTGCTTAAAGCCCGCTTGGCGCACCTTGTCGCTCACGAATGCATCGTCCTCGAGCGCGGCCTCGCCAGTTAACACGATCCAGCACTCCCCCGGCTTCCAGCCCGATACCTCAAACTTGGGATTCGCGCTCAACTCCGCCCACACGTCCTTGTCGCGCGACGTGCAAAACCACAGCTTGCCGTCATCGACCATGGCAAACGAAAACGGCCTCACGCGGGGCTGATACCCGTCGCTCGCATCGGTCGTGGCAAGATACCACGCCGGAATGCGCCTGAGATACGAGCAGGCGCGCTCGAGCTGAGCCGTGCGATCGATGTCGGTCATAGAGACCCCTTTCTTGCGCTCGAATCGAGCTTAGACAAGTTGAAGATTGATAACGACAACGCATGTCACCAGCAGCGCCATCGCCACCGCGGCCAGTGCATCCCCCCGGCCAAACGTAAGCGCATGCAGACGCGTGCGTCCCTGTTCGCCGTGATAGCAGCGCGCATCCATGGCGGCCGAAAGCGTCTCGGCATGACGGAACACGCCGGTGAACAGCGGAATCGCCACACTGCCGAGCATGCGCACACCGCCGAGCGGACCGCCCGTCACGCGCGCGCCGCGGCTTGCCTGTGCATCGGCCGTCTGTTTCATCTCGGTGGCAAATTGCGGCATAAACCGCAGCGCGATACCCATAATCATGCCGAGTTCGTGCGCCGGAAGCCCCACGCGCGCAAATGGTGCGAGCAGACGTTCAAAACCCGTGGTGAGGTCGAGCGTCGGCGTGGTGAGTGTAATGGCGCTCATGCCGGCCATCATCAACGTCAGGCGGCACGCCACAAACGCAGCAGAACGCAGCGAGCCCTCGCTCACCTGCAAAAAGCCAAGCTGCCACAGGATGCGGCCGCTCTGATCGGAAAACAGGTTGAGCACCGCGACCACCACGACAATCGCCAGTAGCGGCGCCATCGATGATAGGACCCGGCGCAACGGCACCCGGGCCATGACATAGACCAGCGCGACAAACATTGCGACCGGCACCAGCCCGCGGAAGCTGCCAACGGTGAGCACGGTGATCAGAAATGCGAACCCTAGGAGCAACTTGGTGCGCGGGTCCAGTCGATGGACCGCGCTATCTCCAGGATAGTAGCTACCAAACGAAAACGCCTCCATTAGCAGCCCTCCTCTCGCGCGGGCATCTTGGAATCGACCTGGCACAGGGCGTCCGCGGGCTTGCCCGCACGGCCCATCAGCACGCCGGCCAGCTCATCGGCCAGCGACTCAACCGTATAGAGTTTGTCGAAGCGCAGCGGCACGCCAGTCCCAGCAAGTGCCAACGCCATACGCTGAGCGGCAGGAACACCTAGACCGATCGACTTGAGCTCGTTCGCGCGCGCAAACACCTGCGCGGGCGTTCCCTCGGCAAAAACGGCGCCCTCGTTCATCACAACGATACGGTCACAACAATTTGCCAGGTCATCCATGCTGTGCGAAACCATGACAACGGTCAGGCCCTCGCGATGGAGCCGATCGATGAGCCCCAGGAAATCCCTGCGCGCAGCCGGATCGAGCCCCGCCATGGGCTCGTCGAGTACCAGGACCTCGGGCTTCATGGCGAGCACGCCGGCAAACGCCACGCGGCGCTGCTGGCCGCCCGAAAGCTCAAAGGGGTTCTTGTCGCCTATCGCGGCAAGGTCGAGACCCACGCGCGCAAGCGATGATGCGACACGGCGCGCAACCTCGTCTTGCGGCAGGCCAAGGTTGCGCGGGCCAAACGCCACGTCCTGCGCCACGGTCTCGGCAAATAGCTGGCGCTCGGGATACTGAAACACCACGCCGACCTTGGCCTTAACCGCGGCGGCGTCTTTCTTGTTTGATAGGTCGAGCCCCAGCGCGCAAACGCTTCCCTCCTGCGGACGAATCAACCCGTTGAGATGCTGAACCAGCGTCGATTTACCCGAGCCGGTATGACCCGCCAGGCCCAGAAACTCGCCGCGGCGCACCGTCAGCGAAACATCACGTAGCGCCCAGGGGCTGTTTGGATCGTTACCCCAAAGAGCCTGTTTGCTCGATGCGTCCGCAGTGGTCGAGCGCTTGTGCCATCGACGGCGCTCGCGGGCGCTCAGCGAGTAACTATGCGAGAGATGCGAAATCTCGATAACGGGCTCCGACGCGGCCATCCCATCGGCCGCAGAGGATCCATTGTCAAGCATACGAGAATCGGATGCGGAAGGCTGTGCTGCGACGTCCGCCCCGCTCCGCTCGGCATAAACCTGTGCAATCTCGGCGACCATATCCGCCTCACGCACCTGCGCGCAAACGGGCACGCCCTTCGCACGAAGCGACCTGCCCAGACAGCACGACGCCGGCATATCCAGGTTGAGCTGCGCAAGTTCGTCTGCCCGCGTCAAGATTTCCTCGGGCGTACCGAGCATGGCAACGCGCCCCGCCCGAAACACCGCGACACGATCGGCCTCGGCGGCCTCTTCCATAAAGTGCGTAATCATCACGATGGTCATACCGCGATCGTGCAACGCGCGGCAAGCCTTCATAAGGCCCTTGCGCCCACGCGGATCGAGCATCGAAGAAGCCTCGTCCAATATGAGCACGCGCGGTTCCATGGCGAGCACGCCGGCAAGCGCCACGCGCTGCTTTTGGCCGCCCGAAAGCGCGTGGGTCTCATGGCGCTCAAAGCCCACCAGGCCCACGCCCTTCAGCGCCTCGCGTACGCGCTGCGCAATTTGCGCCGATGGCACGCCAAGGTTTTCGGGACCAAACGCAACGTCATCTTCGACAAGCGTTGCTACCAGCTGATCATCGGGATTCTGGAATACCATGCCCGCGGTCGAACGAATGTCGTAGACCAGCTCGGGGTCGGACGCATCCATGCCGTTGATACGCACCGTGCCCACATCGGGCTGCAACAGTGCATTCAGATGCTTGGCAAACGTCGACTTGCCCGACCCATTGCCACCGAGGATGCAGAAAAACTCGCCGTCCTCAATGTTCAGATCGACACCGTCGAGTGCCGGTACGGCACCGTCATAGCTAAAGGAAACGCCCCGACACTCAATCATGCGCGGCCTTTGACCTGGTCCTTTTTAGGCGTGATGAGGTTGGAGACCGCCTTATACACCGCCAGCGTCAACACCGAGTTAAGCACGGTCTTGATAAGGTTGAACGGCAGCACGGCAGGAAGCATGAGCGGGGCGATCACATCGACCGAGCCATACCAGAACCAAACGCCAATGGTAAGGTTTGCGGCCATAGACAACGCCGTAGCGGCAATAACGCCGAGCACCAGGCCAATCACGGCACCCTTATAGGTATGCATCTTCTGGTAGACGATAGCCGCGGGCAGAATGTAGCCCAGGGTGGCAACCAGGTTCATAAGCGCGCCGACCCAGTCGCCCGTAGTGAGCGCATGGATGACGATCGCCATGGCGGCAACAGCGGTACCGGCACCGGGGCCATATGCAAACCCGCACACCATCGCCGGCACCAGCGACGGGTCATACGTCAAAAACGGCGCCGAAGGAAGAATGGGCAGCTGCACATACATAAAGAGCGCGCCCAGGGCACACATAAGCGCCATGGTTACGAGCTGTTTGGTGCTCCACCTATTCGTGTTCTCAAAATGGATATGCTGCGACTGTTCAGACATAAGATCACCTGCCTCTTTCATCCGGACTCTAACCGTTGGTACTGGGGTCTCACCAGTTCAGCCGGCATGCGAACCAACGCACACACGGGTCGCGGACTCATCGGCTCGGTCGCAGACACCTCGCCTGCGCCACGGCGTCCCCTTGACACCGCCCGATTTACCGCCAGTGGGGAATTCCACCCCGCCCTGAAACAGCAATTGCAAGTGTAGCACGAGCAGGTATTCGCGCAAGTATGCCAAGGGTAATTTGTGGCGGGGATCAGTTGCCGCAACGACCACGTTCCCCACCCATCCCAAAGTAACGCGCCTTTCGCGCAAAGCGCGAAACAGCGAAAGGGACACGCACTCCGCCCGCCGACCTCAAGGCCGTAAACGCAGGGGATCCGGGGGCGTGACGGGGCTTCTCTCCGGAACATTCCGCAGAACGCAAAGAGACTCCGCAGCGCGAAGCGCGATGCAGAGCCTCTTTGCATGTCCGAGGACGTTCCGGAGAGAAGCCCCGTCACGCCCCCGGATTCCCGGTGGGAGTTCTAGACCTTGTCGGCCTTAGTACATACCGCCGCCCTGCTGACCAGCGGTGGCAGCAGCGATAGCGTCCTCAAGCTGAGTGTTCTTGGGCACATCGGAGACGGTGGCCTCGGTGATGAGGATCAGGCTGGCGACAGAAGCAGCGTTCTGCAGGGTGACGCGGCTGACCTTGACGGGGTCGAGGACGCCCATCTCGATCATGTCGCCCCACTCGCCGTTGGCAGAGTTGAGACCCTGGCCGGCGGGCAGCTCGGCAACCTTGTCGACCACGACAGCGCCCTCAAAGCCAGCGTTCTTGGCGATGGTAGCGACCGGAGCGGTCAGAGCCTTCTTGACGATGTCGACGCCGATCTTCTCCTCGGGGTCGTCAATCTCGACAGCATCGAGCGCAGGAGCAGCGTCCATGAAGGCGACGCCGCCACCGGCGACGATGCCCTCCTCGACAGCAGCACGGGTTGCCTGCAGGGCGTCCTCGACGCGGTGCTTGATTTCCTTGAGCTCGGACTCGGTAGCAGCGCCGACCTTGATGACGGCAACGCCGCCGGAGAGCTTGGCCAGGCGCTCCTGGAGCTTCTCGCGGTCGAAGTCAGAGGTGGTGTTCTCCATCTCGCCCTTGATCTGAGCGATGCGGGCGTCGATGGCCTCCTTGGAGCCAGCGCCGCCGACAACGACGGTGTTGTCCTTGGAGATGGTGACGGACTTAGCGGTACCGAGCATATCGGCGGTAATGTCAGCGACCTTCACGCCCAGCTCGTCCAGAGCAGCCTGACCACCGGTGAGGACGGCGATGTCCTCGAGGATGCGCTTGCGGCGATCGCCGTAGCCCGGAGCCTTGACGGCGCAGACGTTGAGGGCGCCGCGGATCTTGTTGAGGACGAGGGTAGGCAGGGCCTCGCCGTCGATGTCCTCAGCGATGATGAGCAGACCACGGCCAGCGCGCTGGACAGCCTCGAGAACGGGCATGATGTCCTGGACGCTGGAGATCTTCTGGTCGGTGATGAGGATGTACGGATCCTTCATCACGGCCTCCATGCGATCGTTGTCCGTGACGAAGTAAGCGGAGACGTAGCCCTTGTCGAACTGCATGCCCTCGACGGTGTCGATGGTGATGTCGAACGTCTGGGAATCCTCGACGGTAATGACGCCGTCCTTGCCCACGACCTCCATGGCCTCGGCGATCTTCTCGCCGACCTCGGGGTCACCGGCGGAGATGGTACCGACGGAAGCGATCTGCTCCTTGGTCTCGACCGGCTTGGCCTGCTTCTTCATCTCGGCGACGGCGGCGTTGACGGCCTTGTCGATGCCGCGACGGATGGCCAGCGGGTTGGCGCCAGCGGCGACGTTGCGCAGGCCGTCGTTGACGATGGCCTGGGCGAGCAGGGTCGCGGTGGTGGTGCCGTCACCCACGGTGTCGTTGGTCTTGGTAGCGACCTCCTTCACCAGCTGGGCGCCCATGTTCTCGATGTTGTCCTCGAGCTCGATCTCCTTAGCGACGGAAACGCCGTCGTTGGTGATGGTCGGGGCACCGAACGTGCGCTGCAGCGCAACGTAGCGACCCTTGGGGCCCATGGTGACGGTAACGGCGTCGGCCAGGGTGTTGACGCCCTTGGCGAGCTTAGCGCGGGCATCGGTGTTGAACGTAATGTTCTTTGCCATAGTGGGTAATCCTCCAAAAGAAATGTGACTCGCGTCGCCGCTTCCGAGTCCTATGCGACGGCGCGCTCAAAGACGAATCAGAGAGTCTGACGAGACTAGGCCTCAACGACGGCGTAGATGTCGTCGGCACGCATCAGAAGATACTTCTCGCCGTCGACCTTGACCTCGTTGCCACCGAACTTACCGTAGATGACAACGTCGCCGACCTGAACGTCCATGGGGATGTGCTCACCCTTGTCGTTGACCTTGCCGGCGCCAACGGCAACGATGGTGCCGCGCTGCGGCTTCTCCTGAGCGTTGCTGGCGATATACAGACCAGAAGCGGTCTTCTGCTCGGCCTCGTCGGGCTTGACCAGAACACGATCTGCAAGCGGCTTCAAAGACGACATGCTTGTCTCCTCCTTTTTGGGCCGCGTGGTTATGCCACGCGAATTAACCCTTTTTTGTTTGCGTACGCGTTGAATGGTACCCACGAATGGCGGGTTATACAACACAGAGTCAAAAAATCTTATTTTTTGGCACTTAGATTTTCTGAATGCCGGGGATAACTTAGCAGTGGCTCCCGTGTGGCTCCGGAGGGGCGGGGCTAGCGCTCGTAAATCAAGTTGCCTGCCAGGTAGGTGGCTTGGACTTTGGTGGCCTGGAGCTCTTGGGGGTCAATGGTAAGCGGGTTTTGGTCCAGGACTACCAGGTCGGCGTACTTGCCGGGCTCCAAGCTGCCGAGGTTTTGCTCGTCGCCCGCTGCATAGGCGCTGCCCAGGGTGTAGTTGCGCAGAGCCGTTGCTGCATCGATGCGCTCGCTCGGCAACCAGCCGCCCTCGGGCCAGTGGCTTTTGGGGTCCTGGCGCGTGATAGCCGTGTAGAGCACGTTCATGCTGGTAACGGGCGTGATAGGGCTGTCGGTACCGAAGGCTTGGCGAATGCCGCGCTGCTTATAGGTTGCGAACGGCCACATGATGCGGCTGCGCTCCAGGCCCAGATCGCGCTCCGGTCCACCCGGATCGAGCGTAATATGGCAGGGCTGGCTCGAGGCGACCACGTTGAGCTTGCGCAGGCGGTCGATGTCCTCGGGCAGAAGGTTCTCTAGGTGCTCGAGCGTGTTATGGCCGTGCTGGGGCAGGCCGTACAGGTCGGCCGCTTCCTCGAAGATATCCAGCGCGGCATGAATCGCACCGTCACCAATAACGTGGATGCGTACGGTATGACCGCGCTCCGCGGCCGCCAGAACCAGTTTGCGCATGCGCTCAGCCGGGACCGTCAGACGGCCCCGGTCGCCCGGGAAGCGCGGATTGGTATAGGGCTCGGTGAGATATGCCGTGTGTTCGCTCGACACGCCATCGAAGAACTGCTTAAAACCTGGCGCCGAAAGCAGCGCGTTGTTCGCGTAACGTACCTGGAGCTCTTCTAGACGCGACTGGTCATCCAGCAGCGTGGGGAACAGATGGGCACGAATGCTCAGCTTGCCGGTCGTCTGCAGCTTGTCGTAGACATCGTCGCGGATAAAATCACAGCCCAGCATGGGCATGAGCGACATATCGCAGATCGAGGTGATGCCCTGCTCGGCCATGCGCCTCATTTGATCGGCGTAAGCGCTTGCGATGCGATCTTCGCCCAGCCACTCAAGACAGCGCGGCAACAGCTGCATGGCAGCCGCTTCGTGAGCAATGCCCGTGAGCTCGCCGTTTGCGTCCTTGTCGTAGCTGCCGCCCGCCGGCGGCTCGCTGTCGCGCGTGACGCCGAGCGCCTCGAGTGCGCGGCTGTTGAGCCACAGCGTGTGGCCGTCGCCCGAATACATAACGCAGGGACGATCGGGGAATGCCGCATCGAGCGACGCCTTGGTAGGATGCTCGGGCGGGTCCCAACGGTAGTCGCGCCAGCCCTGCGTCACAACCCAAGCGTCGTCGGGCAGGTCCTGGGAAAACTCGAGCGCGTGCTGTACCAGCGCCGCCTCGGACGTGCCCATATCCATGAGCATGTACGGCGAGGAACCGACCGAGGTATGGAAGAAGTGCAGATGAGCGTCATGGAAACCGGGGCAGACAAACTGCTCGCCGTAGTCGAGAACCGGCGTGGCGGCGGGAGCGGCGGCGATCACGTCATCGGGCTTGCCGACTGCGACGATACGGTCACCTGCGATGGCAATCGCCAGCTCACGAGCAGTATCGATGCCGTCTTGCGCGGTAAAGACGTTCTTGGAGCGGATAATCCGATCGATATGTTGCATGGGCATCCCCATCTCTGGCAGGAAATTCAACACCCCCGAGTGTACTCCCCCGTCTCGGTTACAAAATGCCAAGCGGCAAACGGCAGCTTTGCCAGCCCTAGCGGCAGGTGGCATACTGGAGAGAGCCTGTACGATTTTGCGATCAACCCAGCAAGGAGCAAATCGATCATGACGAAGACCAAGGCACAGCAGATTATGGCGGCGACCGAGGCTCGCGCGGCAGACGACGTCACCGCGGCCATCCGAGATATCGCCGCCGAGTTTGAGCCCTATATCATCAAGCAGCGCCGGCACTTCCATAAGCATCCGGAGCTGAGCCTCGCCGAAGAGCGCACAACCTCCGACATCGCCAACCAGCTCGACGCCATGAATATCCCCTATGAGCGCCCCCTTAAGACGGGCCTGGTGGCGACCCTCCGCGGCACCGCACCCGACGCCTACCGCGAGGACGGCACGCCGCGCCGCCGCATCCTGCTGCGCGCGGATATTGACGCCCTGCCCGTCACCGAGCAGACCGGCGAGGAATTCGCCAGCGTCAACGAGGGCTGCATGCACGCCTGCGGCCACGACTGCCACATCGCCATGATGCTCGGCACGCTGCAGATCCTG
>UQUD01000012.1 GCA_900544225.1 uncultured Collinsella sp. | reverse complement strand
GAGGGTCTGACTACGAATCAGAACGTCATAGGTTCGAATCCTATACGCCGCACCAATTGAATTTTAAAGCCTCCGGTAACGGAGGCTTTTCTTATATCGCGATGCGTCGAAGATCGCATCAAGTGGTCAAAATGAGTAAAAATCAAATTCAATAACTTTTTTTGAAAAACGCTTGACCTTTATTCAGTCCATGTGCATAATAATCAACAAGTCGCGGCGTTACCTCAGCTGGATAGAGGGTCTGACTACGAATCAGAACGTCATAGGTTCGAATCCTATACGCCGCACCATTTGAGATTAAAGCTCCCGGCAACGGGGGCTTTTCTTTTACGTAAGCACTGCATGGATTCGAACCTCGGTCGAGGCGCGGGCGTGAAGCGGACGATTTCTTATCGACTCGTGTAAGATTCCGAGTAGGTATCGCGGCCTATCCGCGACCGCTCCTTCTCTAGACGACCGATCAGGGTGATTTTTCGTGGCAGAGCGTCCGACATACAAGCTCAGGTTTCTCGATCCCAAGAAGCGCTTTCCGGCGATGCCCGAGCAGCCTGCGGGACGCTCATATGGCGTGGTCTGGAAACTCTTTGGCGAGGATCAGCATGAATCTTGTTATGTCGTCGAGTTCGTTGGCAAAAGTCATGTGTCGCTTTTGGGCTACGTAAGCGTTTCGGGTGAGGTGTACAAGGTGGACCGCCCCGTCAGCGAGGCTCCGCTGCCCAACGATCCCGACATGGAACTGGTCCTTGACGAGTCGGATTCCAGTATTGGTGAGATTATGGTAAGGAAAGCCAACGGTGCAATGCGCGCGTGTGCGCAAACTGCCGGCTCTCCCGAAGGCCCCATGCGCGAGCAGTCCGACCACGAGACATGGAATTCGACCCGCGCCCTTCCTTACGGTGAGTTCATGGCCTCGATGTTCTTGCGCTACGTGATATTTGCCAACTCCGAAAGCGCTATTGTGAACACGGCGGGCGTCGACGGTCTCGATGCGGACATGCAAAACGTTGTCGACAAGATCAAGCTCGTAAAGTTGTCCGAGCCGGTCGAGGTGTTTTTGGGCTTTAACACGGCACCGCTCCCCGATGCTATCGAGACGCTGCTTTACCGCGTTGACCACGCCGAGAATCCGAGCGGTATCGAGCGCTATGCCGCCGCCCTTATGAGCGAAATTGACTTGCCCCGCCTGCGCACCATCGCTGCCAAGTCCGAGATGAGCCTGGCTCGCATTGATCGCTCAAAGATTTTCTATCTCAATTTTGATCGTAGCCTGTTGGACCAGGACGAGATTGACATGCTGCTTGCCATCGAGTGCCGTCTCAACCGCCTCTCCGGCATCCTTGAGCGCATCGGGGCTGGATTGGCCCCTGCGGCATCCTCGCCGAGCCTTGAGGGCTGCGCGCTCTTTGATTCGTGGCATATCGCCAAGACGACCAACGATGTTCCCCGACTGCTCGATACGGCCTCGAGCGATAACCCGTGGGGCAAACCGGGTACGGTGGCTTGCCAGCCGGGCGGCGAGTGGGACGTGCGCACCCGTTTTGCGCGAATCGTTGAGGCGCTCAACGTGGTCACACGGCTCGACTATACCTATCGGGCAAACGTTGCCGAGGGGATTATGCTCGTTCGGTTTGGGCGGTCTGTCGTGGATGCTATGCCGCAACGTGAATACGACGCCCAAGATGACGCCTGGCGCGAGCTGGACGAGGACACGCGTGCGATCTGGGCCGCGGAGCACGATGCGCGCGTGGCACTCACGCTTGCGGCAGCGTGTTTTGCCGCGGGCGCCTGCATCACGCGCTGCTATGTGCAGATTGCTGCTCCCGACAGCGAGCAGGGCGAGCGCGTTGTCGCAACGTATTACTTTGGGCGCGCGGCCTATCTGGCCGATAGCGTGTCTGTCGCCAAGGATCTTGAGAGCATGGACATGGACGATATGCCGTGCAAGTGTGTGCTTGAGGCGTATGAGTCAACCGCTCCGGAGACGATTGAGCCTGCGGAGGTTCATGCTCGTCCGCGTGATGACCATCGCACGCTGCCGCCGGCGCTGCGCGATCTGCTACTTGCCGATACGGCTGACGAGTTGGAGGTCATGGAAGAGGACGACGACCCATACGTGGCCCGTGTTGTTGAATTGCGCGAGCAGGCAAAAGTCGACCGTACAGGTGCTTTTGAAGGCTTTTCCCGTCTTGTCGAGGAGTTGGAGGCTAAGTGCGCCGTCGCCGAGCTTTTGGCGACAGGTCCGGTTCAAACGCAGTTTTGTGATAACCAGCTGGTGCGCATGGTGCTACCGGTGTTGGAAGAAGACCGCTCGGTGCGAATCCTTCGTGCGCCCGATGCGCTGTACTTTGCCCAGCACGAGATCTGCAGCTTTTACGCCGAGCAAGAGGACTTTGAACGAGCGCTGCCCGAGGTGCGCCATCTTTACGATCTGGCGCGCTCGTCCATGCAATCGCACTTTGCGCTCATCAACGTGCTTGCGCGTCTGGAGCGCTTTGACGAGATTATCGAGGTGGCGCGCCACGGCCTACGTATTGCCAGCGATCGTTCTGCAATCGGCTACCTGTTCTATCGCTTGGCGTTTGCCTATTGGAATTGCGATCAGCTCGACCTGGCGCTGGCTTGTTACCGTTTGGTGCCGCGTGGAGAGGAGTCGGGCAGCAGCGCGCTGGAAGAAATGCAGGGCCTTATGAACGAGATGGGTGTCAGCGAGCCTCCGACGTTCGAGGAAGCGGTCGAGGCCATCCGCAAGGCTGGACTCGAGCTGCCGCCAGTGTCTGCGGTGACCAATCAGCTTGCGGATGCCGCTGTGCAACTGGTCGACAACGGTTTCTTTTTCCTGGCACGCGGTTGCATCTTCCAAATGTGGCGCACCATGGGTAACGACGAGCTCGGCTCCCTCAACCGCTCGCTGGGGTAGGGGCGATATAGAGGGGCCGCACCGCGCTATTTGTATCGGCGCGGGCGGGAGGACCCGGCAGGATTGGTAAGGCATAAAGCCGCCGAGCCTGCTAAAACTGTTAAACTCTGCTAAAGTTGCTAAACTTTGTTAAAGTTGTTAAAACTAGCAGAGGAGGGCAGAATGACGAAAGCTGTTAACCCCTTTAAGCCAACGGCGGGCATGAATCCGCCTGAGCTTATCGGACGGGACACTGTTTTGGATGACTTTGCCGAGGCTCTTGAGAATGGTCCTGGTGCCCCCGATCGACTCATGCGCATCTCGGGCGTCCGAGGCACAGGTAAAACGGTGCTCCTTAATGCATTGGGTGACCTTGCACGCAAAAAAGGATTCGAGGTCGTTGACGTTGCCTCCAATGCTGGTTTTTGCAATAGAATCCTCGAGGCTCTGCAGCGAAACGTTCGTCTTGAATCAATCTCGATTTCCCCATCGATTTTAGGGGTCAGCCTTGGCTCCATGGAGATGTCGAAGTCGGCCTCTCATCTGGGCGAGGCGATGTACGATGCTGCGAAGCGCGGTGGTCTGCTCATTACGCTCGACGAGATCCAGGATGCCTCAACTGAGGAAATGCGCGAGCTAGGCAATGAGATGCAGCTCTTGATCCGCCAAGGAGCGAATGTCGCTTTCGCTTTCGCCGGGCTGCCGACATCGGTAGATGGCGTGGTGGTGGATGATACGTTGACGTTCCTTCAGCGAGCCAAACATGTTGAACTTACTCGGCTTTCCGATTTTGAAGTTGGCGGATCGTTTGAGGATACGATGAGACGAGCGGGCAAGGAGCTCGACAAAGGTGCCGCTGAGCTATTAACAAAAGCTTCGGCAGGCTATCCCTTTATGGTCCAGCTGGTCGGATATTACGCTTGGCAGGTTGCTGCGCGCAGTGGGGCGGAGAGCGTGAGCGAAGAGGCGGCTCGTAAGGGTATCCAGGCGGCTCTTGATAGCTTTAATGCTATGGTGATTGCCCCAGCGCTGCGCAGGGTGTCGGAACGGCAGTTTCAGTATCTCGCGGCGATGGCTCAATGCGAGGGCGTCGATATCGCCAACGGCGATATCGCCAAGAAGATGGGTTTGTCGGCGAACAAAGTTGGGTCATATCGCAAGCGTCTGATCGATGCGGGGTTGATTGAGCCCGCGGGCTATGGCTGTGTTTCGTTTGCAATTCCGTACATGCGCGATTATCTGTTGGAGACCGTTCGAGAGGACTAATAAAGAATGGGCTGTCCGCGCTGTCGCTGGGGCCGTCCTTGTATCTTTGTCTCAACCTGTAACATCTGGAGGGGATTACGGCCTGCAGATGTTACAGGTTGAGATGATTGACTGAGACGTTTACTGGTAAAAGAGAGGTAAAAGAGGAAACGCCTCAAAATTCCCCTTGCCCAACTTCGGCTGTTTGGTTACTATAGAACGGCTGTTACGGAGAGCTGACCGAGAGGCCGAAGGTGCTCGCCTGCTAAGCGAGTATGCCCCAAAAGGGCATCTGGGGTTCGAATCCCCAGCTCTCCGCCAGTATGACTTTGAAGAAGGGTCCCATTTGGGGCCCTTTTTTATTATCAAGAATGGCAGCTGGGGATTAGAGTCCGAAAGGGCGTGAACATTAGGCAAACACGGGGCGCTTGAAAACGGGGAGACCCAGGCGTGCTCGTGCACCCCGGTGTGGGGTTCCGAGGGGATGGAGTAGAAATATGGTAAAGGTCGGGCTGCGTAAGCCGAATCTAAAGACATCACTCAAGGCAAGAACGACCGGCAGAGCGAAGCGCGCGGTAAAGCGGGCGATAATCCCCGGCTATGGTAAGAAGGGCATGGGGTGGATCAAAAATCCGAAGAAGGCTGCTTACAATGCCGTATACAGCAGAACGACCGTCGGAGTTGGGGATGTCGCTCGCGCCGTTGCTAAATCAGGCGCTCGGAGCTCGGCGTCAAGGACGTCCTCAATTACTGTTTCATCGCATGAAATTACACCTTTGGCGAAGCCTGAACAGAAATCTCTCACTCGAGAGATTACGTCGGTTGACAGGGCAAACAAGGCGCTTTTGCTATGCTTCCTTCTTGGGTGGTCGGGCGCTCATAGGGCGTATGCACGGATGTGGGGTAGCTTCTTTCTATATCTCTTTACCTTTGGCCTTTTTGGATTTGGTTGGCTGTTTGATATTGTGACACTACTGATGAGACGCTCCGAGCTAAGGCGTCTCGGCGACAGTGATCAGACTCAACAGCAAGCGCCATGTTCCGTTGATTCTACATTCGATCGAAATGTCGCCGACTCCGGAAATTGGGAACAGCGTGGAGATGGGGAGGCTGCGGCTCGGCTAGAGCTTCAACGTAAAAACCGTGCCTATATGGAAGAAAACGGCATCGACGTGGAGATGTTTACCGAGGAAAAGGTCGCGGCGGACGCCTTGCGAACCATTGAGTCGGTATGCCCGTGCATGCTTAGGTTTGACCGAGGCATGAGCGAAGAGGAGCCAAGCATCAGCTTTTGCTCTCCAACAAAGACGGGGAAGATGCCCAAGAATGTCGTCGAGGCCCGCATTTACCATCAGGACGTGAAGCTATTGATGGATTCCCACGGCTTCGAATTGCCGGAGTATGGTGACAGCATCAATGTCATGATTAGTTATCTAGCTGATGGGCGCATAAATAAAGTCGATATCCATGGGTTCCATAATGGCCGCTCCGTTAGTGTCTCCATTCGCAGGCGGAGCGACGATCTTGTTATGACGAGTGCGGGCACCATCGGAGAAACGGGTGCCTGGCAATCGCTGTGTCCTGGGGCAGACCCCTCAGCTGGGGATCTTTTCAGGGCCTTGACCAAGGAGGTCGAAAGGATCTACTAGCATGCCCGGTGGACCCGTTTTCAAGGTCCGAAAAGACACAGCGAAGGTAAACGGCTAGCAATGTCGCTTTGGTGATTCTGACGCATCCCGTTTAAGAGGTATTCAAAAAGAGGCGCCCGTTGGACGCCTCTCCAATCTCAAATGTAATGTTCCCCCAGCCCTACACCTCGGGCGCCTTGGCTACGATCTCGCTCTCGGCTGTGAGCGGGTGATTGTCGATGCGGCGGCCCAAGCGATCGAGCTTCACGAGTATCCATTCAATGGGATTCGGCCCTGCGCCTTCCTCGTCGGCAACCAGGTCCATAACGGCGATTTTGGTGCCGTCCTGCTTGAGCGTAACGCTGCCCACCTTGTCGCCCACATGCACCGTGCCCGAAAGATCGTCGTAGCTAACCTTTTCGGTCACCTCGCCGGCAAGGGAAAACACGGTCGCTTGCGCCGTGGGGTCGGCGAGCGTAGCGTCGATCGTCTTGTCCGTCCAATCTGTCTGGCTAATGCGTGCCATAAGCGGGTTGCCGTTGGCGGTCTTTTCCTGCGTGTTGGCGATTGCGACCGTCACCTTGTGACCGTAGTACCAATTGGCGAGGGTTGCGGTATCGGTAAAGCGCTGGTCGGTGGTGGTGGAGTTCAAAACGACGGTGTAGATCTCGTCGCCATCGCGGTTGTAGGCACCCGTAAAGCAATAGCCCGCATCGTCGGTGGTGCCGGTTTTGCCACCGATGTTGCCATCTTGGCCCAGCAAATAGTTATGCGTGTCCATGGAATGCGAATGGTCGGTGCCGTCGGCGCCCGTGACCTCGATCCAGGAATCCTCGCTCGCTACGACCTCGCGGATCGTGTCGTTTTTCATGGCCTCCTGCATCATCAGCGCCACGTCATGTGCGGTTGAGTGCATATCGCCAGCCCACTCATCAAAGTCCAGACCATGCGGGTTTTCAAAAAGCGTACCGGTACAGCCGAGCTTCTTAGCGCGCTCGTTCATGGCCTTCACAAATGTGGCCTCGGCGTCTTTGGTCTTAGGGTCGATCTTCTTGCCCACATATTCGGCGAGCACGATGGCGGCGTCGTTGCCCGAGGGAATCATCAGGCCGCGCAGCGCCTGCTCCACGGTAAGCTCGTCGCCTTCGAGCAAGCCGGCGGTCGAATTGCCCACGGTGGCTGCGGCGTTGCTCACCGTGACCTTCTCGTCCATCTTGCAATTCTCGACGGTTAGGATTGCGGTCATGACCTTGGTGATCGAGGCAATCTTGACCTGCTCATCGGCGCCGCGCCCATAGTAGACGGTGCCGTCTTTGCCCATGACGAGGGCATTGGTCGCATCGATATCGGGCAGGTTTTCGGCCGTGATGCCGCGCGCATCGGCGGTTTTGCCGCAAACATTGTCGGTCGTGAGCACTTGGGCGCCGGCGACGGTGGGCACGCCAGCGGCAAGGGCGATAGCGCAGACAAAGCTGGCGGCAAGCTGGGCTGAGCGCTTTGCAAAAGGGGTGAGGGACTTCACGGATTTCGCTTTCGACGGGATGGTCTCTTCTGGAACTAGAGTATATCGTTTGCCGGCGTCGGCGATCATCGCGTGCGTGCGTGGCCCACATCCGCGCCCGAACGGGCACAAGGGTGCTTAAGGCCGACTTAATCACCCACGCTTGTTGTGTGTGGCATGCGTCGCCTCGGGCATAATGGAGCGCGAGAGGAGCACGCATGAACGAG
Source organism: uncultured Collinsella sp. (assembly GCA_900544225.1). Classification (GTDB taxonomy): domain Bacteria; phylum Actinomycetota; class Coriobacteriia; order Coriobacteriales; family Coriobacteriaceae; genus Collinsella. The sequence goes on along the minus strand of UQUD01000012.1, from coordinate 20,733 downwards.
CGCATTTTGGTAGTTGATGACGAAAAGGCCATCGCCGACTTGGTTGGTATCTACCTTACAAAAGAGGGCTTTGATGTCCAGATTGCCTATAGCGGGGCCGATGCCGCCAAGGCAATCTTGGAGCAGGAGTTCGATCTGGCGCTGCTTGATGTCATGCTGCCCGATATCGATGGGTTTGAGCTGCTGCGTACAATCCGTTCCAGCCATACCTATCCCGTGATCATGCTGACGGCGCGCGATGCCCAGCAAGACAAGATCGAGGGCCTTTCGCTTGGCGCGGACGATTACGTGGTTAAGCCGTTCCGTCCGCTGGAGCTCATCGCGCGCGTGCACGCTCAACTTCGCCGCTACACCAGCTACGGTAGCCGTGCACAGGCGGCCGAGTCGCCGACCATTCAGCTCGACGGCCTGGAGATCAACCGCGATGCTCGTTCCGTAACGGTGGACGGTTCACCGGTTCGCCTCACGCCCATCGAGTATTCCATCTTGCTGTATCTGGTCGAGCATCGCGGCAGCGTGGCGGCCGTGGAGGACCTGTTCCGCGCGGTGTGGAACGAGGACTTTATGCCCGGCTCCAACAATACGGTGATGGTGCACATTCGCCACCTGCGCGAAAAGATCGGCGACGACGCACAAAAGCCGCGCTTTATCAAAAACGTCTGGGGCGTCGGCTACATAATCGAATAGCGCCTTTGATGGTGGGGAAGTGGATATGACAAAAGACGATAGGCAGGCATTCGAGGTGCCCGATCGACTCTTTGAATACGTGAGGTCGGTCGTCGACAACCGCGCGCTTGCAACGGTGCTGCTCTTTTTGCTGAGCCTGCTGCTGATTGGCATCGATAACATCGCCGGAATCTTGGCGGTGCTGCTTATCGGCTTTTTGCTGATCGATCGATTTGAGATCGTTCGCCGCTGCGTGGTGATTGGCGGCGCCGCGTGGGCCATGACGTTGGCGATTGGCGCCATGGCGCTCGGCGGCATTGAAGGGCCGGTGCTGTTCGATGCCGGCTTTGTATTCAACATGCTTGGCTTTGTGCTGGCGCTTGCCGTGTGCGTGCTGTTCTTGTGCGGCCGCGCCCTGTACTACCAGGGCTACGAGCAGGGCGAGCAGCATGCCGATTGTGTGCTGGCCGCTCGTATTCAAGATCGCCTGATCGATCACCCCGACACCTGGGACAACATTGACGGCGACTTCTTGGAGGTCGAGGGCGCCCTTAACCGCGTGCGTGACCGTGAGCACAAGGTGCAGCAAGCTCTGCGTGACGAGTCTCATCGCAAGGACGATTTGGTCACGTACTTGGCACATGACCTACGCACCCCGCTTGCCAGTGTGGTGGGCTATCTTTCGCTGCTGCAAGAGGCTCCCGAGCTGCCGGTTGAGCAACGTGCGCACTTTACGGGCGTGGCGCTCGACAAGGCGCACCGGCTCGATGCACTCATCGAAGAGTTCTTCGATATCACGCGCTTTGACTTCCACGATATCGTGCTCACGCGCGGCTATGTTGATCTGGGGTTGCTGCTGGCTCAGGTGGCTGACGAGTTCTATCCCATCCTCAACGAGCAGCATAAGGAAGCCCAAGTTGATATTCGCGAGGACCTGACGGTGCTCGTGGATGGCGACAAGATGGCTCGCGTGTTCAACAACATCATGAAAAACGCCGTTGCCTATAGCTATGAGGGCTCGACCATCACGATCGAGGCCAGACGCCGGGACGGCGGTGGCGTGCGCGTGCGCTTTATCAATCAGGGCGATCCCATCCCTGAGGCAAAGCTCAAGGTGATCTTTGAGAAGTTCTATCGCCTGGATGCGGCGCGTGCGACCAATCGCGGCGGCGCTGGACTGGGGCTTGCCATCGCCAAGGAGATTGTATGCGCGCACGGCGGTACCGTTGCATGTGAATCGACGCCCGAACACACGATATTCACCATCGAGCTGCCCGCCGCATAGCCAGTGTGCCCTTACAAACACTTGACAATGCGCTCACGTGCATATGAGCCGCGATTCCTACTATCGATACTGCTGAATTGATATCGATGTGGAGGTATGCGGTATGACGGCTGCTGCGGCTGTGGAGCCCACGGAGCTTGAAGAACTCATGAAAGCGCAGGCCGAGGCCGCGCGCGAGCGCGAGGTTGGGGATGCGACTCGCCCCACGGCAGAGGATCTTGCCGCCTCGCCGACGCGCATCGACGTCGAGGGCCTCGACCTGTTCTATGGCGACCATCATGCGCTCAAGGACGTGAATATCAAGATCCGCGACAAGCAGATCACCTCGTTTATCGGGCCTTCGGGCTGCGGAAAGTCCACGTTGCTGCGCTGCTTTAACCGCATGAACGACGGCATCAAGGATTGCCGCATCGAGGGCAAGATTGCGCTCGATGGTCAAGATATCCTGGGCGATTACGACATCTGCCGTTTGCGCCAGCGCGTGGGCATGGTGTTTCAGCGCCCCAACCCGTTTCCCATGAGCATCTACGACAACGTCGCCTACGGTCCTCGCGGCATGGGAGTGCGCGACCGCGTCGTGCTCGACGAGCTGGTCGAAGACTCCCTGCGACGCGCCGCCCTGTGGGACGAGGTCAAAGACAAGCTCAAGGAGTCGGGCCTGGGTCTTTCGGGTGGACAGCAGCAGCGCCTGTGCATCGCCCGCGCGCTGGCCGTGCAGCCCGACATTCTGCTGATGGACGAGCCGACCTCGGCGCTCGACCCCGTGTCGACGCTCGTGGTGGAGCAGCTGGCCTGCGAGCTCAAAGAGACCTGTACGCTCGTGGTCGTTACGCACAATATGCAGCAGGCGGCGCGTATCTCCGACTCGGTCGCGTTTTTCTTGCTGGGCGAGTTGGTGGAGCACGCGCCCACCGCGCAACTCTTCAAGAATCCGACCGATCCGCGCACGGCGGATTATTTGACGGGACGTTTTGGCTGATACCATCTAGTAAAGGTACCTTTAGGGTTAAGATGCGGTCATGCCGGCCGCAAAGGGGTTCAACATGATCTATTACGTCGAGGACGATGACAACATCAGGGATTTGACGGTCTATGCGCTGCGCAAGCAGGGGATCGAGGCCGAAGGCTTTTCGTGCGACGGTGAGTTTAAGGCTGCCGTGGCGCGACGGGTGCCCGATGCTGTGCTGCTCGATATCATGCTGCCCGATACCGATGGTTTGGCGATTATGCGCCGCCTCCGCGCCGACCGCCTGACGGCGACGGTGCCCATCATGATGCTTACCGCCAAGGACACCGAGCTCGACAAGGTGATGGCGCTCGATGGCGGTGCCGACGATTACCTGACTAAACCCTTCTCGCTCATGGAGCTTGCGAGCCGCTGCCGCGCACTGCTGCGTCGCGGCGGAATGGTCAAGCAGGCGAGCGATGTGCTCAGCGTGGGCGACATCGTGCTCTCGCCCAGCCATCGCGAGGTGACCGTTGCCGGCGAGCCGCTTAAGCTCACCCTGCGCGAGTTCGACCTGCTCGAGTACCTCATGCGCAAGCCCGGCGTGGTTTTTACCCGCGAGTCGTTGCTGCAGAGCGTGTGGGGCTGGGACTTCGACGGCGGTTCGCGCACCGTTGACGTGCACGTGCAGACGCTTCGCCAAAAACTGGGCGAGCATGCCAGCGCCATCGAGACCGTGCGCGGCGTGGGCTACCGCTTGGCCGAGCCTTCTGCCGGTGATGGTGCCGAAGGTGACGTCACCGCGGCCACCGCATCGGAGGAGTAACCCGTGGTCTTCGCCCCCCAGGGAAAACATACGCTGTCGCACCGCGTTTTTGTGACGATCTTTGTCTGCGCCATGGCGGTTATCGTGGCGTTTACGGTGCTGGGTGCGTTCTTTGTGCAAAACACCTTGGCGGATGCCACGAGTGCCAATCTGGCGCAGGAAACCGAGCTCATTGCTGCCGCCATCGACGAGCAGCAGGAGCCCATCCCGTTCTTGCGTAGCCTCGATCGCGAGGACTTGCGCATCACGCTGATTAACAAGGATGGATCGGTTGCCTACGACAACGAGGCGTCGCCTTCCACACTGCCCAACCATGGCGATCGCCCCGAGGTCATCGAGGCCTTTGAGAATGGTTCGGGTTCCGCGGAGCGCGCAAGCTCTACGCTCGACGAGATTATGCTGTATCGCGCCATCGCCCTTGATAACGGCCAGGTTGTCCGCTTGGCGCAGGCCCAGCCTGGCGTTGCAGCGATTTTGCTGTCGATGGTGGCGCCGATGCTGCTTATCGCAGCAGCGGGCGCGGTACTCTCGTTTTTTATGGCGCGCCGCGAGTCCCGTGCCATCATCGCGCCGTTGCAAGAGGTGGATTTGGACCACCCACGCCGTAGCTATGAGCACGCCTATGCCGAGATGGTCCCCATGCTTGAGCGTATCGAGTCGCAGCGCCAGGAACTCAAGCGCCAAATGGCGGTGCTGGCGGACAACGATCGTATGCGCCGCGAGTTCACGGCGAATATCACCCATGAGCTCAAGACGCCGCTTACGGCGATTTCGGGCTATGCCGAGCTCATCGCAAATGGCATGGTCGAGGGCGAGGACGACCTGCGCAACTTTGGCGGTCGCATCTATCGTGAGGCGGGCCGCTTGGCAGCGCTTGTCAACGACATCCTTACGCTGTCTAACTTGGACGAGGCCGAGCGTGCAACTGAGGGCGAGGCGGTGCCCATTGGGTCCACGGAGCCTATTGAGCTCTCGCGTGCCATCTACGCGGTTGAGCAGCGTCTTGAACAGGTCGCCCGTCAGGCGAATGTGACGATAAGTCATGAGACCAAGCCTGTGGTCATCGAGGGCGTGTCGCGCTTGATTGACGAGCTCATCTATAATCTGGCAAGCAACGCCATCCGCTACAATCGACCTGGCGGTACGGTTACGCTGCAGTGCGGCACCAACGACGAAGGCCATCCGTTCCTTGCGGTCGCCGACACGGGAATCGGTATCGCGCCTGAAGAACAGGGCAAGGTATTTGAGCGGTTCTATCGCGTGGACAAGAGTAGGTCCAAGGCGCGCGGCGGAACCGGTCTGGGGCTTGCCATTGTCAAGCATGCGGCCCTGTATCATCACGCCACGCTCGATCTGTCGAGCGAGTTGGGCGTGGGAACCACCATTACGGTGACGTTTCCCATACAGCAGGACGAGCCATTCGCATAGCGATACAACATAGGTATTGATGTAGACGCCGCATTTGACTTTCGGGTGCGGCGTTGTTGTGCAATTTTACGATTGCTTCCGACATTTTTACAGGAGAGCCTGTTTCTTATGTATAGAGTTTGGTCTCGGTAAAAAGATGCGATAACATACGGACAGTTTTGTCAATCCGAACTGGGGAAATGAAAGGCAAGCTGCATGACCCTTCTCGAACTGTTCCAGCTGCTGAAGAAGCACCTCAAGCTGGTCATCACCCTTCCGGTGGTCTGCGCGATCGCCATGGGCATCGTGTCCTTCGCCGCGATGGACAACACCTATACCGCGACGACGAGCATGTACATTCTCGCCAAGACCGACGATAGCGGCCAGATGAGCTACAACGATCTCTCGGCGAGCCAGATGCTTTCCAACGATATCGCCACGCTGCTGGATAGCGATAGCGTTAAGAGCGGCGCCGCCAATGAACTGGGCCTCACCGATCTGGATGACTACAAGGTGTCTGTTTCCTCCGAGACCACCACGCGTGTCATTACGCTTTCGGTTACCGGCACCGATGCCAAGGAGACGGCTAAGGTCGCAAAGGCCATAGCTAGCTCGGTGAGTACGGTCGCTCAGAACGTCGGCGCTGCCCAGAGCATCAACGTTATCGACGAGGCTAAGACCCCCGAAGCCCCCAGCGGCCCCAAGCGTATGCTGTACGTTGCTGTCGCGTTCCTCGCGGGCATCTTTATCGCAGTTGCCTATGTCGTTTTGGCAGACATGCTCAATACCCGCATCCGCGGTGCCGAAGAGGCAGAAGAGCTCCTGGGCATTCCCGTTGTTGGCCGAATTCCGGCTATGAAAGGTGGTAAATAGGCATGGCTAAGGCAAAGAACACCGATAAGCTCGTTGTACAGAATGCCGCCAAGACCCTTCTGGCCAACATCCGCTTTGCGAGCGTGGACGACCCCATTCGCACTATTACCGTCACGTCCTCGATTCCCAACGAGGGCAAGTCTACGGTTTCCATCAACCTTGCCCAGGCTATCGCCACGAGCGGCAAGTCCGTGCTCCTGGTCGAGGCCGATATGCGCCGCAGGTCCCTTTCCGATATGCTCGGCGTTCGTTCGCGCGGCGGACTCTATGCGGTCCTTTCCGAGCAGATCTCCATTGACCAGGCAATTGTCGAGACGGGTCAGAAGAACTTCTACTTCCTCGATGCCGAGCCGCATATTCCCAATCCTGCCGACATCATTGTCTCTCACCGCTTTGCCAAGTTGGTAAAGGCACTGTCCGCCAAGTTCCAGTACGTCATCTTTGATGCTCCCCCGGTCGGCACCTTCATCGATGCTGCCGAGATTGCCAGCCTGACCGACGGTACGCTGTTCGTGGTGCGCGAGGACTTCACCAAGCGCGAGGAGGCACTCAACGCTATCGGCCAGCTTAAGAAGTCCGAAAAGGTCAAGCTCATCGGTACCGTTATGAACTACTGCGAGACCGAGACCAGCGAGTACTACTACTCCTACTACACCAAGGACGGTAAGAAGGTGAAGAAGGGCTCGGACGATCAGGGGACTTCCAAAAAGGGCATCTTCACCAACCGAGCAAACGTTTAGTTGATTAAGGCTGACCTATGCGTGACATTCATTGCCATATCTTGCCGGGTGTAGACGACGGCGCCGCCGATCTCGATGAGAGCTTGGCGATGCTCGAGGCTGCCAAGCGGGCCGGTGTAACCAGAATCGTTTGCACTCCTCACTGCCGTGATCCCTATTTTGATTACGACAAGATGTGGGATGCCTTTGAACTGCTGCGTGATAACGCTGACGGTTTTCCGCTCCAGATGGGCTTCGAGGTCAACCATCGAAAGCTCGTTGAACTTGGTATCGATGCCGCGGAGCACTTGCATTTCGATGGAACCAACGAGTTTCTGCTCGAGCTTTCGACGCATGCCGATGCGTATGCGTTTAGAGAGTACGAGAACACGATTTACGATTTGCAGTGCCGTGGCTACCAGGTGATCATCGCTCATCCTGAGCGCTATCGTGCGGTTCAAAAGGATGTAAGCGTGGCGGAGCGCCTGGTCGATATGGGCTGCAAGCTGCAGGCTTCGGCGGACTTTATTGCCGGCGGTCGCTTTGGTCGCGAAAAAAAGCCGGCACAGCGCCTGTTCGATCAGAACCTGTACAGCTTCATCGCGAGCGATGCCCATAACGTGGGTCATTACGACTGCCTGGCGAAGGCTCGCGCGAAGTTTAGCGTGCGCGGAGCTCATTTTCGCTAAAATCTGTCCCTAACGTTCGCATTGAATGAAAGGGCAGCCATGGATATCCAACTTAAGACGGGATGCTTTGATGACGCGGCGTTGGTGCGCCGCGTCGTTTTTATGGACGAGCAGGGCTACGAGAATGAGTTCGACGCTATCGACGAGGATCCAAACTGCATTCATGTGACGCTCTATGTAGACGGCGAGCTTGCCGGTTGCTCGCGCGTGTTTCCCGAAGAGCTTGAGCGCGTGGCTGACGCAGAGGCCCCGGTGTTGCCGGCATGCGACATGGACGAAGGCGTTGCGGCGGGGGAGACCTACATTATGGGGCGCGTCGCCGTGCTGCCGGCTATGCGTCGTCGCGGACTGGCGAGTGCGATCGTGGAGACCAGTGCTTCGTGTGCACGCGATGCCGGCGCCAAGCTTATTAAGCTGCATGCGCAGGAATACGTGCTGCCGCTCTATGTAAAGGCGGGCTACACGCAAATTGCCCCGGTAGATTACGAAGACGAGGGCCAGCCCCATGTCTGGATGGCCAAGCGCGTAGATGGCAGATAGGGACGTTCCTTTTCTGCCGGCAGCTGGGGACACTCCTTGGCAATTGACGCATTGGAGCGCTCGGACATACAGTTTTTCGATTCCGTATGTATATATGCGCGCTATTGGGTTATAAAATCTAAGTCTGAACATAGCAGGTCTGCGATGCGGCTCGGGCAACCGGGCCGTTTTTGCGGACGGGGGTAGCGCGAAAGGACTGCACATGCGTCAATTTAAGACCGAGAGCAAAAAACTGCTCGACCTCATGATCAACTCCATCTACACCAATAAGGAAATCTTCCTGCGCGAGCTTATCTCTAACGCGAGCGACGCCGTCGACAAGCTCAACTTTAAGAGCCTGCAGGATCCGAGCGTCAAGATCAACCAGGGCGACCTGGCCATTCGCGTCTCCTTTGATAAAGACGCCCGCACCATTACCATCTCGGATAACGGCATTGGCATGACCGCCGAGGAGCTCGAGCGCAATCTGGGCACCATCGCCCATTCCGGCTCCGAGGAGTTTAAGACCGAGAACGCCGAGCAGCAGGGCTCCGATGTCGACATCATCGGCCAGTTTGGCGTGGGCTTCTACTCTGCCTTTATGGTTGCCAGCCATGTGAAGGTCGTCAGCCGCGCCTATGGCGAGGATGTCGCCCATGTGTGGGAATCCGACGGTCTTGAGGGCTACACCATCGAGGACGGTGAGCGCGCCGAGCACGGTACCGATGTCATCCTGACGCTGCGCGAGAACGAGAAGCTCGATGCCGACGGCGAGGCCGAGACCTACGACCGCTTCCTGACCGAGTGGGGTCTCAAGAGCCTGATTCAGCAGTACAGCAACTATGTGCGCTACCCGATTCAGATGATGGTGTCCAAGAGCCGCCAGAAACCCAAGCCCGAGGACGCCGGCGACGATTACAAGCCCGAGTACGAGGACTACCAGGAGCTCGAGACCGTCAATTCCATGACACCGATCTGGAAGAAGCGCAGCTCCGATGTCGAGCAGAAGGACTACGACGAGTTCTACAAGTCCACGTTCCACGACTTTGACGATCCTGCGCGCACCATCAGCTTCCATGCCGAGGGCACGCTCGAGTACGATGCCCTGCTGTTTGTGCCGGGCCGCGCGCCGTTCGATCTGTACAGCAAGGATTACGAGAAGGGTCTGGCACTCTACAGCTCCAACGTCCTGATCATGGAGAAGTGCGACGACCTGCTGCCCGACTACTACAACTTTGTCCGCGGCGTCGTGGATTCCGCCGATGTGTCGCTCAACATCTCGCGTGAGACGCTGCAGCAGAACCGTCAGCTCAAGGCCATCGCCAAGCGTGTGGAAAAGAAGATCACCGCCGACCTTGAGGATATGCGTGACAACGACCGCGAGGCCTACGAGAAGTTCTTTGAGAACTTTGGCCGCGGTCTTAAGTACGGCATCTACTCGAGCTATGGCATGAAGGCCGATGAGCTCGCCGATCTGTTGCTGTTCTGGTCTGCCAAGGAACAGAAGATGATTACCCTGGCCGAGTATGCCAAGGGCATGCCCGAGGATCAGAAGGCCATCTACTACGCCGCCGGCGACTCGCGTGAGCGCTTGGCCAAGATGCCCGTGGTAAAGGGCGTGCTCGACCGCGGCTATGACGTGCTGCTGCTGACGCAGGACGTGGATGAGTTCACCTTCCAGGCTATGCGTGAGTACGTTGCCGCCGATATGCCCAAGATCTACGAGGACGATGCCGCCCGCGAGGCTGCCGAGAAGGCCGTGGCCGATGGTGCCGAGCCCGAGGTTGAGGATCGTCACCTGGAGCTCAAGAACGTCGCAACCGGTGATCTTGACCTGGCGACCGAGGACGAGAAAAAGGAGGCCGAGGACGCCACCAAGGAGAACGAGGACCTCTTTAACGCCATGAAGGAGGCACTCGGCGACAAGGTCGAGAAGGTTGCCGTCTCTGCGCGCCTGACCGATGCTCCCGCGTGCATCACCACCGAGGGCCCGCTTTCGCTCGAGATGGAGAAGGTGCTCCAGAAGGGTCCCGAGGGCGCGCCCGACGGTATGCCCAAGAGCCAGCGCGTGCTCGAGCTCAACGCCAAGCACCCGGTCTTTTCCAAGCTCGTCGCCGCTCAGAAGGCGGGCGACGCCGACAAGATCAAGCAGTACTCCGGTTTGCTCTATGACCAGGCCCTGCTGGTCGAGGGCATTCTGCCCGAGGACCCCGTTGCCTTCGCAGCAGCTGTTTGCAACTTGATGTAGTTCGGGGATACGGCACCGTAACTAGATTAGAACGAGAGTGGATAATCTCCCACTTTTGGCTCGAATGCGGGCTTGAAGTGAGAGATTTTCCACTCTCGTTTCCTTTTGAATGATCCCTCCGTCCCCAAGGGATCATTTATTTGTGCGGGTTGTGGTTTTGTGACCTGCTGAAATTTAAGATACTGTACAACTGTACGTTAACTCATCTTCGTAGTATATTGCTACCCGCAAAACTCAACACCATTGTGCTTTGAGACGTTAAAGCGCCTACTACAATGGTTGTCGATAGTACGATTCGATTTAACGACAGGATGGATGGTCCAAGCGTGAGTCTCGGCAGCAAACTATCCAATGCAAAGGTGTCCTTTGCGATATTTAAGCGCGACATTAAGCGACTGCTTGTGAACCCCGTCGCCCTGGTGGTTACCCTAGGCGTGTGCGTTATTCCCTCGCTGTATGCCTGGTATAACATCGTGGCAAACTGGGATCCGTATGGAAACACCCAAGGCATCAAGATTGCTATCGCCAACAACGATCGAGGCACCCAAAACGACTTGGTGGGTGAGCTCAACGCTGGCGACAAAGTGGTCGACCAGCTCAAGGAGAATCATCAGTTGGGCTGGACGTTCGTCGACTCGACGGCCGATGCCAAGGAGGGCGTCGAGAGCGGCGAGTACTATGCCGCTATCGTGATTCCCAAGAACTTCTCGGATAACCTGGTTTCGATGCTCGACGGCAACTACCATCAGCCCAAGCTTACGTACTACGTCAATGAGAAGAAGAGCGCCATTGCGCCCAAGGTTACCGATACCGGTGCAAACACCATCGAGGAGCAGATCAACTCGGAATTTGTCTCTACGGTAGGCAAGACTGTTGCCGGTATCGCCAAGGATGCTGGTGTCGATTTAAAGGACAAGGCAACCCAGACTCAGGACTCGCTGGCAAGTTCGGTGTCCGAGGCGTCCGACACCTTGGGCGAGGTGCGCGATTCGATTGGCGATATGAATGCCGCCATCGATAAGACGAGTGGCGCTATCGCCTCGGCTGATGCGGCACTTGCCGGCTTGCAAGGCCAGGCACCGTCGCTGACGCAGGCGATCTCCCAGGGCAACGACCTGCTGAGCGAAGCTCGCACCACGGCGGGCAACTCCATCACCTCGCTCTCCAAGGCGCTCTCGGAAGGCAGCCTTGCGCTCACCAAGACGTCGGCCTCTGCGAACGCTGCCATCGGCAAGCTGACGGGCGCGGTCACATCTACGACCACCCGTATCGACAACTCGCTCGAGTCTCTTCAAGCGACGATCGACCACAATAAGGCCGTTATCGGGCACTTGGAGATTCTCGCCAATGACACGTCGACAGGTTCCGAGGAAATTGACGCGCGCATTGTATCGACCATCGATTTGCTTCGAGAGCAGAATGAAAAGCTTCAGAGCATCAAGGACGGTCTGTCCGCGCAGTCGAGCGCCATGGCGAATGACGCAGCGGCTGTTTCGGGTGCCAGTGACGCTATCAATAACGCAATTCATACCGGTGCGACCAACCTTGGCCAAGCCCAGACGGACTTGGGCCAAAACGCGCTGCCGAAGGCCTCGAGCGCGCTCGACTCTTTTGCTGCCGTTTCGGGCGACCTGACCGGTATCGTCTCGGGTATGACACCTACACTTGCAAATGCGCGCGGCACGTTGGCGCAGCTTAGCGCTACGCTCGGCCAGGCCAAGACCACGCTGTCCCAGACCGATTCCTCGCTTGCCAAGGTCCAGGACAAGCTTGCAACCGCCGCCAATGACATCGCGGCGCTGCAGACCTCCGAGTCCATGGGCGAGCTGGCCGATCTGATGGGCGTCGATGTCAATGACGTGGCAGATTTCATGGCGTCTCCGGTTGAGTTGACGTCCAAGTCAATCTATCCGGTCAAGAGCTTTGGCTCGGGCATCGCTCCCTTCTACACCAATCTGGCGCTTTGGGTGGGCGGCTATGTGCTCATCGCCATTTACAAGCTCGAGGTCGACCGTGAAGGTGTTGGCAGCTTTACGGCGCGCCAAGGCTACTTTGGCCGCTGGTTGCTCATGGTGATCCTGGGCGCGTTGCAGGCCATCATCGTTACGGTAGGCGATCTGGTGATTGGCGTGCAGTGCGTCAGCCCGCTGCTGTTCGTGCTGGGCGGCATCGCCATTTCGTTCACCTACGTCAATATCATCTATGCGCTGTCCACCACGTTTAAGCATATCGGCAAGGCTATCGGCGTCATTCTCGTCATCGTGCAGATCCCGGGTTCGTCGGGCATGTACCCCATCGAGATGATGCCCGGCTTCTTCCAGTGGCTGCACCCGCTGCTGCCCTTTACCTACGGCATCAATCTGCTGCGCGAGACGGTCGGCGGCATGTATTCGTTCAACTACCTGTTTAACCTGTGCATTCTGGGCGTGTTCTTGATCGTGGCGCTCTTTATCGGCCTGCAGCTGCGTCCGCTGCTGCTCAACCTTAACCTGCTCTTTGATAAACAGCTTTCCACGACCGGTATGATGATTTGCGAGTCCAACGACCTGCCGCGCCAGCGCTACTCGCTGCGCACGGCCATGCGTGTCATGCTCGATTCCGATTCGTACCGTCGCGAACTGCTCGATCATGCGGTCGCCTTTGAACATCGCTACCCGTACTACATCAAGGGCGGTTTTGCCGCCGTGGTGGGCGTTCAGGTCCTGCTCTTTGTCCTGTCGACGGTTCTCGATATCGACAATAACGGCAAGATCATCCTGCTTGTCATTTGGATCATCTCGGTTATTGCCATCTGCGGCTGGCTTATCAATATCGAATATATCCGCGCGAGCCTCAATACCCAGATGCGCATCTCGGCGCTTTCGGATGAGGACCTGCGTCGCGAGATGCGCGAACACACGGCCGCCATTCCTGCCGCCCGCCACATGTTTGGCCTCAACGCCAGCGAGCGTGGTGCCAAGGGCGGCGATCAGTCCACGGGCCGCTTGCCGCATATCGGCTCGCGCCATAAATCTCAGGGCAGCGACAGCACAGCCACAAATGATGGAGATACCACCGCGCTTGGCAAGCACTCCAAAGGAGGTGAGGCATAAATGAAGAACATCCTGCATCTGTTTAAGCGCGATGTCCAAAACGTGTCTCGCTCCGTGATCGGCTTGGTTGTCGTGATGGGCCTCATTATCGTACCGTGTCTGTACGCGTGGTTTAACATCGCCGGCAGCTGGGATCCGTACGGCAACACCGGCAATCTTAAGATCGCCGTGGTCAACACCGATGAGGGTTACGAGAGCGATTTGATCCCCGTCGAGGTTAACGTGGGCGAAAACGTGACCGCCACCCTACGCGGCAACGAGAGCTTCGATTGGGTTGTGCTCAACAATCGCGAAAAGGCTATCGAGGGCGTTAAGTCGGGCACGTACTATGCTGCCGTCGTTATCCCCAAAACGTTTAGCGCTGACATGATGACGCTTTTCTCGACCGACGTGAAACACGCCGATATCGAGTTTTACGAGAACCAGAAGGCCAACGCCATCGCGCAGATCGTGACCGAGAAGGGTTCGAGCGCCGTTCAAAGCCAGGTTAACGAAACTTTTACCGAGACCATTACGAGCATCGGTCTTAAGACGGTGTCCAGCCTGCTCGATTACATGAGCACCGACCAGGTCAGCAACTTTATCGCCAACCTGTCCTCGACGCTCGGCGATTCGGTCCAGGACCTGCAGGACGTTCAGGCCAGCGCAACGTCGCTTGCGGGCATTTTGAGCTCCACGTCCGATTCGCTGACGTCGGCGAGCGGTATGCTCAAGCGGACCGGTGCCGTCGATGAGTCGACAAAGCAGCTCATGGAACATGCCAAAAGCGGCATCGATGATTCCAAAGAAGCGCTTAAGGCGGCAAACGATGCCATCGATGCCGCAATCGATGGAAGTGCGGGTTCGTTCGACAATGTGTCTGCCGAGCTCGCGAAGGCGTTCGACACCGCAAACCAGCATGTCGACCTTACGGTGTCCCAACTCAACGATGCCGCTGCGGCCCTCAATGCGCGCGCCAAGGATATCGATGCGATGGCCGATCAGCTCCGCAGCCTTGCCGACCAGGTGAGCGATGAGAATTTGAAGGACGGCCTCAAGTCCGCCGCGACGTCGCTGGGCAGAATCGCCGTTGAGTACCGCAACAATGCCAAGGATCTGGCGGCCACCGCGAAGTCTCTCTCCGATAGCATGGCCGAGGTCAACAACTCGCGTGCCGAGGTCGATCAGGCCATCGCCGATGCCAAGGCCGGCATCGCGGGCGCCAAATCCGATTACGATTCCACGTTCTCGGTTAAGGCCAAGGAGCTCAAGAAGACCGTCTCGGGCATTCTAGACTCGCTCGATGGTATCTCGGGCGATCTGGATAGCGCCGTAGACGGCCTGACCGACGCATCCGGTTCGCTGGCAAAGGGCCTCTCCAAGGCTGCAAAGCTGGTCAACAAAGCTTCCGATCAGCTGGGCGAGGCGTCGGACAAGATCAGTGCGTTTAAGGACGAGCTCGACGGCGCCTTGATGTCGGATGACCTCGCTACGATCAAGACGATGATTGGCAATGATCCTGAGGGTCTGGCCGTGTCGCTTTCCGGCCCTGTCGCACTCGACCGCAAGCCGGTCTATCCAATCCGCAACTACGGTTCGGCCATGGCGCCGTTCTACACGATTCTGTCGCTCTGGGTCGGCTCGATCGTACTGGCGGCCATGATGAAGGTCTCGGTTGACGACGAGCTTATCAACGAGCTCATCCCCGTGCGCCTGCACGAGATCTACCTGGGTCGTTACCTGTTCTTTGGCGGTCTGGCTCTGCTGCAGGCAACGCTCGTGTGTGCGGGCGACATCCTGTTCTTTGGCATTCAGTGCGACAACCCGCTGCAGTTTGTGCTGGCTGGCTGGGTCGCGAGTCTCGTGTTCTCCAATATCGTCTACACGCTTACGGTTTCGTTTGGCGATATCGGCAAGGCGCTCGCTGTCGTGCTGTTGGTCATGCAGGTCGGTGGTTCGGGCGGCACATTCCCCATCGAGATGACCGGCCCTGTGTTCCAGGCGATCTATCCGTTCCTGCCGTTCACCCACGGCATCAACGCCATGCATGCCGCCATGGCCGGTGCGTACCACATGGAGTACTGGATTGAGCTAGGCATTCTGGCGAGCTATCTGATTCCGTCGCTGGCACTGGGCGTCGTCTTCCGCCGCCCGGTCATCAAAGCCAACGACTGGATCATCGAAAAACTGGAGTCGACGAAGCTTATTTAGTGCGGCAACTTTAACGCTGATGTAGCACTAATGCCAGCGAGCGAGCCGCATTTGCGCCAAGGTGACGTGAAATGAGAGGGCGCTGACCTTCTGGTCGCGCCCTCGAAATTGAACGTCAGATTGGTGTGAATGCGACTCGCGCAGCGTCGACTGGTCCGCCGTTCGGTAGAACGGCGGAACAAGACGCTTTAGCGTAGTGAATTGCACGGGCTGCTTGGTTGTTGCTACAGTAGCGGGGCGTGCCGGGGGTCCGGTGCGCCCTGCTTTTATTTGACCATGAGGCGGCACGCAGCCATGCGCGTGCGGACACCACGCCCAGATTGAGCGCGAGGATGCCCTATGGCCCAGCATGCCACTGACAATATCGAAATGATGCCCGATAGCCCTGTTGCTCGCGAGGACCTGGGCGCGGGCGGCACCTCCCGCGGCGCCGGCGCTCGCTCGCCGCTGTTCTGGAAAGTCCTGCTGCTTTCGGTGGCAGTCGTCTGGGGCTACTCCTTTACGACCATGAAGGACGCGCTCGACACCATTCCGGTGTTCGAACTGCTCTACGTGCGCTTTCTGCCTGCGGCGTTGGTCATGTTTTTCATCTTCCACAAGCGCATCATCGCGCACCTCAACGCCCGCAACCTTATCGTCGGACTTGGCATGGGCGCACTTATGTGGGCCGCCTACGCCCTGCAGACAGTCGGTCTGGCGCACACCACGGCGGGCAAGAATGCTTTTTTGACGGGCACGTATTGCATCGTTGTGCCGTTCGCGAGCTATTTTCTGAGCGGCGAAAAACTCACCCGCTATAACCTGGGCGCGGCGCTGCTGTGCTTGGCGGGCATTGGCTTGGTGGCGCTCGATAGCGTTGAATTCAACATCGGTGATGTCATTACGCTGGCGGGTGCGGTCTTTTTCGCCATCCAGATGGCGGTGACTGCCAAGTACGGTCGCAAAATGGACATCAACGTCATCACGTTTTGGATGTTTGTGGGCAACGGCGTGCTGAGCCTGGCAACGTCGCTGCTATTCGAGACCCAAGCGCCTCTGTCCGTGTGGACGCCGAGCTTTATCAGCGCGATGGCGTTTCTCTCGGTTGGTTGCACATGCGCGGCTCTGCTCATCCAAAACGTCGGCTTGGCGCATGTCTCGGCCTCGACGGGCTCACTGCTCCTTTCGATGGAGTCGCCTTCGGGCGTGCTGTTCTCGGTGCTGCTGATGGGGGAGGCGCTCACCTCGCGCCTGCTCGCCGGCTTCGCGCTCATCTTTCTTTCGATTATCTTGAGCGAGACGCATTTCGATTTCTTGCGCCGAAAATCACACCCGCAATTGTAAACAACTTGTTGCGCCGCCCTCCCAGGGCGGCATTTTTATGTCATGCCCTTACAGTTGTACCTTGCACTTTACGCTATCAAAGTGCGTGCTGCAAAAACGTTACTGGAGGGCTTCTATGGCATCAGCTCTGTCCGATTTTCAACCGCAACCAGCGCCCCAGGCCACCGCGGCGGCGCAGGCCGCTATCGGTGACGGTCTTGTCGCAGAAGCTCAGGCTTTTGCAGACGAGCTCGCTGCATGGCGACACGATCTACACCAGATGCCCGAGCTGGGTAACAATCTTCCGCAGACGTCTGCCTATATCCAGGCACGTCTGGACGAGATGGACATCCCCCATACCACGCTAGTCGACGGTTCCTGCGTCGTTGGCCTGATCGGTGCCGGTGCGGCCGCTCAGGGCAATGGCACGTGCAAGGACGAGCAGGCCGGAACGGTCGTCATGCTCCGAGGCGATATGGATGCCCTTCCCGTTGTCGAGGAATCCGGCGAGCCCTTTGCATCCACCAATGGCTGCATGCATGCTTGCGGTCACGATATGCACGCGACGGCTCTGCTTGGTGCGGCGCGCCTGCTCAAGGCCCGCGAGGCCGAGCTTGTGGAGGCCAACGCTACCGTCAAGTTGCTGTTCCAGCCGGGCGAGGAGACCTTTGAGGGAGCACGCGCTGCCATCGCCGACGGCTTGCTCGAGAACCCGCGCCCTCAGGCGGCCTTTGCCATGCATGTCAACAGCCAGTCGCCGCTTGGCCTGGTGCTCTACGGCAGCCCGGCGCTCTCGGGTGTGTACGGTTTCCGCATCACGCTCCAGGGCAAGGGCGGCCACGGTTCCAGCCCCGAGATCTGCATCGACCCCATCACGGCCGGCGTCCACGTGCACCTGGCGCTCCAGGAGCTTATCTCCCGCGAGGTGCCGGCGGCCAAGGAAGTCGCACTTACCGTTGGTAAGTTCGCCGGCGGCTTGGCGGCCAACGTCATCCCCGACACCTGCGTGCTCGAGGGAACGCTGCGCGGCTTTGATGTTGAGCTCATGGCTCACCTAAAGACCCGCATCGCGGAGGTCGTTAACGGCGTTGCTACGACCTATCGTACGCCGGCGACCATCGAGACGCTTTCGGATGTTCCGCCGCTTGTACTCGACAGCGATATGACTCAGGCGTCGCTTGGCTACGTGGGCGCAGTGCTGCCCAAGACGGCTTTCTTGCCGCTTTTCCATGCCATGGCGAGTGAGGACTTCGCGCTTATCTCGAGCAAGATCCCAAGTGCGTACTTTACCGTGGGCGCGGCCGTAACCGACACGGACGAACACTTTGCCCAGCACCATCCCAAGGCACGTTTTAACGATGCCGAGCTGCCGCTCGGTGCCGCGGCCTATACCGCCGTCGCTTTGGGCTATATCGCCGACCACCGGTAGCACCCAACCTTGCCTTTCAAGCCTGCGGGCATGGCCGTAAGGCCTATGCCCTTGTCTTTCAAGGCAATCTTGGGCACTACCGGCGCCCGGCGCAGGCTATTCGTTTGTCTAAAAGGAGCAGTATGCCCCAGCAGCGTAAGTTCTTCCCCGGCTGGCTCGTGGTGGCCTCCGGCTTCGTGATCATGGCCACGTGTTACACGATTTTCGTCAACTGCATGAGCCTGTTCCAGCCGCTGATCGTCAGCAACCTGGGTATTTCCCTTGCGCAGTACAACGTCTCCAATGCCATCTCCACCGTGGTGAGTGTCGTGGGTTCGCTCGTTATCGGTCATGTTGCCGATAAGGTGAGTGGCCGCGTATTGGGCTCGCTTACCGTTATCGCTACCTCGGCGGTGCTTGCCGGCATGAGCTTTGTCGGTGAGCTGTGGCAGGTCTACGTGCTCTTTGCCGTTTCGGGCTGCTTCGCTGTGGCCTCGACCCGTCTGCTCATTAGCCTTGTGACCGCCAACTGGTTTACCGCTAAACGCGGCCTTGCCATTTCCATCGCACTTTCGGGCTCGGGCTTTGGCGGAGCCATTCTCTCGCCGATCGTGAGCTCTCTTATCGTGAGTGTGGGCTGGCGCTCTGCGTTCCTGGTACTCGCTGCCGTCTGCATGGTGGCGGCACTGCCCATCACGGCTTACTCCTTCCGCACCAAGCCTTCCGAGATCGGCCTTAAGCCGCTCGGCGAGAACCCGGGCGATCCGTCCGTCTCGACGGCTGGCGATAAGGACGAGCACACGGCGCCCGAGGTTAGCGTCGGCTGGTCTCGTATCAAGAAGAGCCCGGCGTTTTGGCTGCTCGTCGTCGCCTTCCTCTTTATGGGTCTCGTTAACGGCGCCATCTTGCCCAACCAGGTCACCAACATGACGAGTGTTACCGTCAACGGCGCCAAGATCGTCACGGGCGGCCACGATCCCATGTGGGCAGGTACCGTGCTTTCGGCCTACATGGTCACCGTCGTTATCGCCAAGATTTCGCTCGGTGCGATCTATGACCGCTTTGGTCTGCGCTTTGGCAATATCCTTGGCTCCATTGCGTGCATTATCGCCTGCGTCGCCCTGTGCTTCCCCGCGACCGATCTTGGTTCCATCGTGGCTGCCGTGAGCTTTGGTATCGGAACGTGCATGGGCACCATCACGCCTACCATCGCCGCGTCCGAGCAGTTTGGCATGGCCGACCTCGGTAAGGTCACGGGCACCATTACCTCGCTCGAGATGGTCGGCGGCACCGTGGGCGCCATTGTCTCGGGCGTGCTGTTCGATGCCACGGGCTCCTTTGCGAGCACCTGGATCGTGTGCCTGGCGTGCTCCGTGGTCATGCTCGTGTTCCTGCTGGCATCCGAGCCCATCGCCGCCAAGCTGCGCGCGAGCGTGGCGGGGGAGTAGGTAGGCCAAAGCGCATCGCCGCTTGTCCGCTTCGTCCGCGGCGGCGCGTCTGGCCGAACGAGTCCCCATACCCTCGTTCGGTCAGGCGCGCCGCCGCGTTGCTGCTTTGTGCCGTATAATGTCCACTACCTATGACGCGATACAAAAGAAAGGTGTTTGCCCATGCAGGCACAGAAGGCGGAGGGAACCCGCGACCTTATCGGCGCCGAGATGCGCGCCTGGCAAAAGATGCAGCAGATTGCGGCCGGCGTGTTCGAGCCGTTTGGTTTTAAACCCATCGAGACGCCCGCGATCGAGCAGGTTGACGTGTTTGTCCACGGTATCGGCCAGTCGACCGACGTCGTGCGCAAGGAAATGTTCCGCGTGTTCAGCGGTGCCAACCTGGAGCGCGTCTTTACCGAGGGCACCGACACCAAACTCAAGCCCAAGCAGCGCCTGGCACTTCGCCCCGAGGGCACGGCCGGCGTGGTGCGCGCCGTCGTCGAGAACAATCTGGTGCCCCAGGGCTCCATGCCGTTTAAGGCTTACTACGCCGAGGCCATGTTCCGCGGCGAGCGTCCCCAGAAGGGCCGCCTGCGCCAGTTCCACCAGGTGGGCATCGAGTGGCTCGGCGCTCCCGATCCGGCGGCAGACGCCGAGTGCATCATCATGCTCATGGAGTTCTACAAGCGCCTGGGCTTCGATCTTTCCAAGCTTCGTCTGCTCATCAACTCGATGGGTGACGCCCAGTGCCGTCCGGCTTATCGCGAGCAGGTTAAGCAGTTCATCCTCGATCACGCCGACGAGATGTGCGATGAGTGCCGCGAGCGCGCCGAGCTCAACCCGCTGCGTGCCTTCGACTGCAAGAACGACCACTGCCGCGAGATCATGGCCGAGGCTCCGCTGATGGGTGACAACCTGTGCGATGAGTGCCGCGAGCACTACGAGCAGGTCAAGCGCTATCTGGATGCCGCCGGTATCGAGTATGTCGAGGATCCCACCTTGGTGCGCGGCCTGGACTACTACACCCGTACTGTCTTTGAGGTCGAGGCCCCTGGCGCCGGCGTCGGCTCCATCGGCGGCGGCGGCCGCTACGATGGCCTGGTCGAGCTCGAGGGTGGCAAGCCCACGGCGGG
>UQUD01000011.1 GCA_900544225.1 uncultured Collinsella sp. | reverse complement strand
CGCCTTCTCGGCAACAAACGCCGCGGCCGAGGTATCGAGCTGCACCGTCGCGTGCGTGCGGGTGGGCGCCGCGATCTCGCCGGCGTGCATCACGATGACACCGCAGGTGCTCGTCGCGACAAACTCGACCATCTTGGGGTCGGTGAAGCCCGTCACGTCGTTGACGATCGAGGCGCCACAGCGCACGGCCGCCTTGGCAACCGCCACGTGGCGCGTGTCGATCGAGACGATAGCGCCCTCTTTGGCCAGCGCGCGTACCACGGGCAGCACGCGGCGAGCCTCCTCGTCGGGGTTGACCGGGGTAAATCCGGGGCGCGTGGATTCGCCGCCCACGTCGATGATGTCGGCACCGGCGTCGAGCATCGCCAGGCCGTACTCGATGGCGACATCCGGGTCGAAGTGCTCACCGCCATCGCTAAACGAATCGGGCGTCACGTTGAGGACGCCCATGATGCGCGGGCGGTCAAAGCTGAGCTCGTACTTTCCGCACCGCCATGTCTTGCTATCGTTCGCCATGAACATCCTCCTAAAATGCCCGCGCCGCCGCGCTCGGGCGCTGGCGGCGGGGTCGCTTTGCAATCAGTCTTTCTATTGTATCCGCGCATACGGGCTAGAACGCAAACGCGGCCGCGATGTCGCAAGAAATCAGCAGGTCGGCATTTGCATCCTGATCGGTGGGAGCAAGATTGCAAATGGCCAGCGTATCGCCGGTAAAGTAGCGCGTAAGGCCC
The DNA here is from genome assembly GCA_900544225.1 of uncultured Collinsella sp. Taxonomy (GTDB): domain Bacteria; phylum Actinomycetota; class Coriobacteriia; order Coriobacteriales; family Coriobacteriaceae; genus Collinsella. The sequence goes on along the minus strand of UQUD01000011.1, from coordinate 29,618 downwards.
GCCGCCGGATACACTACGAGCGAGGTTCCGCCCACGATGAGGGCATCGGCCGCGGCGATGGCGGCAACGGCACCAGTCAGCACGCGCTCATCGAGCGGCTCCTCGTAGAGCACCACATCGGGCTTAATGCGCCCACCGCACGCAGGACACACGGGCACACCCGCGGCGTCCTCGTGCTCGCGCGAGCAAATCCACTCGGCGCTATAGACCGCGCCGCACGACTGACAAATGTTGCGATGGACCGATCCGTGCAGCTCGAATACGCGCTGCGAACCGGCCATCTGATGCAGGCCGTCGATATTTTGCGTCACCACGGCATTTAGCTTTCCGGCGCGCTCCAGCTCGGCCAGCTTGGTGTGGCAGCGGTTGGGCTTAGCGCCAAGCGCGATCATCTTGGTGCGGTAGAAGTCGAAGAACTCGGCCGGATGCGCCTCATAAAAGCTATGCGAGAGCATGGTCTCGGGCGGATAGGCAAACTGCTGGTGATACAGGCCGTCCACGCTGCGGAAATCGGGGATGCCACTCGCCGTGGAAACACCCGCGCCACCAAAGAAGACCACGCGCTTGTGGGTGCCGAACAGCTCTTCCAGCGCGGCGGAGGCCTGCTTGGGATCCGTTATTGCCTGCGTCATATGAGTCCTCCGTCCTTGTTGGTCGGATGGCGGCGGGCGCTTGCCCGGCGCGCAGCCTTTGGGTCGACACGCGCGGAGCCCACCACCGCCCCTGTTGCGCTAATCTTAAGCCTGCCAACCCCGTCGAAAGGACACCATGCCTCAGACTTACACTTTCGCCTCGTGGAACGTCAACGGCCTGCGCGCCGTGCTCAAAAAGGACCCGAGCTTTATCCAGATCGCGCAAGAACTCGACGTTGATATCCTGGCGCTGCAAGAGACCAAGCTGCAGGAGGGCCAGGTCGATATTGACCTGGCCGGCTATCACCAAACCTGGAGCTATGCCGAGCGTAAAGGCTATTCGGGCACTGCGGTCTTTAGCCGCCAGGAACCGCTGCGCGTGTTGCGCGCCGACGCGCTGCTGCCTTACGCCGGCGAGGGCGAGACGGCCGAGCTCGTCGCCCAAGCCGCAACCGAGGGCCGCGTCTGTGCGCTCGAGTTCGACAAGTTTTGGTTCGTGGATGTCTACACGCCCAACGCCCAAAATGAGCTCGCGCGCATCGATGTGCGTATGGCCTGGGACGATGCCTACCGCGGCTTTTTGAACGCGCTCGAGCGCGAGACCGGCAAACCCGTCGTAACCTGCGGCGACTTTAACGTGGCACACGAGGAGATCGACCTTAAGAACCCCAAGTCCAACCGTGGCAACGCCGGCTTTTCGGACGAAGAGCGCGGCAAGTTTACCGAGCTGCTCAACGCCGGGTTTACCGATACCTGGCGCGCGGCAAACCCCAACGTCGAGGGCGTCTACAGCTGGTGGAGCTACCGCTTTAATGCCCGCAAGAACAACGCCGGCTGGCGCATCGATTACTTCCTGGTAAGTGACGCAATCGCCGGCAATGTGCGCGACGCCGGCATCCGTGGCGATATCTTTGGCAGCGACCACTGTCCCGTCACCCTCACGCTAGAGCTCTAGCCCCAACTGATTCCCTGGGGACGGAGGAAAGGGGATCATTTTCACCTCGCGAGGGCATCCACGCGGCCCATCCGCCACGAAACTGGCCCATCTAGTACGTTTAAGCCACTATCCTCAACCACAGCGAACAACGAAAAAGAAAACCGCAGGTAGAAAGCCTGCGGTTTTTCATAAAACGCGGTTATGGTCGGGGGTATCAAGCTAAACGTAGTAGATGGGCCAGTTTTGTGGCAAGAGCCGTCAACTGATTCCCTGGGGGCGTCTGGAGACGGAAGAAAGCGGATCGATTTGGCTCTCTGAGGACCACGACGCCCGTCATATCAGCCGACCATTCCAAAACTATGCCGGTTTACGGGGCTGAATCGCGACCCCCCAACCACGCGCAATTCGAGCAAAATAAAACCGCAGGTAGACGGCTTGTCTATTTTCGAAAAATGCCGGTATGGTCGGCCTGCGTCAATCCAGCCCCGTAAACCGGCATAGTTTTGATATGACACCAAGGCAGTATTGATTCTCGTCCCGGCGCAACCGTCACTACAGTCCGTACTTCACGACGACGCGGTTGATCCGTCGACACCAGGCCCTGTACAGGGCGGCTAAGAACACGCAGGTCGCGAGGCCGTGTGTGATATCGAACGGCACTGCCGTGGCAAGACGCGCCACGGCGCCCGCCCACGTGAGCGGCTGCACAAAACCGATGATGTCGTAGGCGTTGATTACCACGCCGTAGAGCAGGCCCGATGCAAAGCCGTACGCCATCAGCGCCGGCATGCGCACGGTTCCATCCGCACGGTCGAACGCGCCCGCATGCGCCAGCGCGCCGCCAACATAGCCAACCAGGCCCCAGGCATACATCTGCCATGGCGTCCACATGCCCTGTCCAAAAAAGAAGTTGCTGGTCAGCGCCGCCAGCGCACCAACCATAAAGCCGTTACGACGACCGAGCGTCGCCCCGGCGATAATGGCGATGGCGCTCACGGGTTTAAAGTCGGGAATGGGGCCAAACAAGATGCGCCCCGCCGCGGCCAACGCCGCCAGAACCAGCGTGGGCATAATCTGGCGCAGGCCCGGTCGCGATGCCTCGTAGCCCGCAAAGAACAACGCAAGCACCAGCGCCACCACGACAAGCATGGCAAGTGCCGCCTGCTCAACGCCTGCCAGCAACGCCGCAGCCATCACTGCGGGAACCGCCAGCAGCAGTGGTATCTCCAGTTTTGCGAGTAGGCGCGCGACGCGATAATCCGTCATCCCATCACGCCCTATAAAACACATTGTCGGCAAAGAAGTCGGACGGCGGCTCCATGCAGGCAATCTCGCCGTCGAACATCATGGCAATGTCATCGGCAACCTGCTCGGCAAAATCCAGATCGTGCGTGGCCATGATGACGGTGCCGCCAGCCTTCGCATGGTCACGCAGGGCGCGAGCGATGATACGGCGGCTGGCCAGGTCCAAGCCCTTGGTGGGCTCATCGAACAACAGCAGCTCGGGGCCAATCAGAAGCAGTTTTGCCAACGCAAGCAGTTGACGCTGCCCGCCCGAAAGATCGTACGGGTGGCGCCCATCCAGGCCGTCCAATCCCAGCTGCGCCGCGCGCTCCTGGGCCGCGCCCTCGTCATACCCGCAGGTCGAAGCCCATTCCATCAGCTCATCGCGCACTGTCTCGGCAACCAGCAACGCCTTGGGATTCTGAGGCAGCAGTGCCGCCGAGGCAGCCCCGCGCTCCATATGCCCACGCTGCAACTTGACCGTCTTGGCCAGCACCGAAAGCATTGTCGACTTACCACAGCCGTTACCGCCCACAACCGCATGCACCGCGCCTGCCGAAAACGACGCATCGAGTCCGCGCAGCACCCAGCCGGACGCCCGATCGTAGCGAAACCAGCTCCCTGCCAGGGTGGTAGCCGACCCAGCGTGCATTTTTGGGAGAATTCGGCATCCACCGGCGCGCGATGGCGCCCCCGAGTCGTCTTGCGGCGGTATTTGCGCCTCAAATTCACCCGATTTGTCCGATTTCAGCCATTTTTCTGCACCCGGAGCGCCCGCGCGCGGGTCCAAAGAGCCCGGCTGGCCACTGGCGCTGCTGAAAACTCCGTTTTTTGCACGCCGCGAGGCACCCCACCCTGACGCCTCGCCAGAAAACAGCTCTTCACGATGCCCCAGGGAGGCAATGTCGGCCACCTCGCACACGCGTCCGTCTTCAATCCGATACGCGCACGTCGCGTATTCGAGCATCGGACGTGGCTGATGCGTTGCCACGACAACCGTGCAGCCCAGCTCGCGATTCACGCGGAACAGCGCATGCAGAAAACTCTTCTCGGCAACGGGATCCAGTTGGGACGTGGGCTCGTCGAGCAGCAGCACGCGTGGGCGCAGCGCCAGCACAGCCGCCAGCGACAGCAGCTGTTTGCGTCCACCCGAAAGCGTATCGGTATCGCGGTGGAGCCAATCCTCCAACCCAAAGAAATAGCTGGTCTCGGCCACGCGACGGCGCATCTCGTCGCGCGACATGCCTAAGTTTTCCAGACCAAACGCCATCTCGTGCCACACGGTTTCGCACACGATCTGGTTCTCGGGGTCCTGAAACACATAGCCCACGCGCTCCGCGGACGCCCGAACATCCATGTCGGCAACGCTCTCGCCCAGCACGCGCAGCTCGCCAGCGCATTCGCCCGTCGGCGAAATCTCGGGTTTGAGCAGCGAGAGCAGCGTCGACTTGCCCGATCCGGTACCGCCAACAAGCAGCGCAAACGCTCCTTGGGAAACACGCCAATCGAGCCCCTCGAACACCGGTGCCTCAGCCCCGGGGTAGGCAAAGCGCAGACCCCGCGCTTCAATCGCCGGCGTATCCGAGCCGCACACCATGCCCGCCATCATGCTTCCGTCCAACCGGGTCATCAGCCAAACCTCTTCTCGTCAATCGCGTGCAGCACACAGGGCAGCGCCATCCAGGCCGCGTATACAACATAGCCCGGCCACGGCGCCGGCGCCGATAGCTGCGGGTAAAACGAATACTGCGTCGTCGCGGTCCATGCCACCGCCACCGCGGCGGCACCAAACAACGCAAGCCCAACCAGCGCGGCAACATCGCCGCGCCCCAGCCGATACCGCGCGTACGTCGTTCGACGCGTCGCAGCACCCCATCCGCGCGAGCGCATGGCGTCCGCGCGCTCCAGCGAATCCTCCATGCCCCAGCCCATCAACACACTCGATGCACGCAAACGCGAACGCACGGGGTCGGCCGGCGCGCGCCCCGGTACATCAATCGCATCCTGTACCGCCAGTACCGTACGACCGCGGCGCAAAAACTGCGGGATAAGCCGCATACACATCGAGATCATGAGCGCGATCACCGGCGCGGCGTTACCCAAAAGCGCAAGCACCTTGTCGTAGCCAAGCATCGATGCCGCCGCCTCAAACCACAGCACGCTCGCCACAAACAGCCCGCCCATGCACAGGCCGTAAACCATGCTCTCTAGATACACCGCACGCATGCCAATACGGAACAGCTCCGTCGAGCCCGAGGCGCTAAACAGCGGATTGAGCACCGCGATGATCAAAATCACCGGCAGCTGCCAGCGAAGCGCCCCCAACGCGCGCGCGACGCCGCGCGTCGCAAACCCGTACGCCAACCCGCCCGCAAGCGACAGCGCAATCAGCACCGGTTGCATCGAGAACATGGTGAGTCCCAGCGTCAGCACCGTGTAGAGCGCCGGCACCGCCGGATGCGACATCGAAAATGCCGCGACGGGTTCGTTGCCCGATTCCTCTCGCATGATATCCACGGGCACCTCCCATCCCCTCGCGCAAAACGCCAACGCCGCAGCGCCGCCGCCATGCACAACCAGCGCAAACACCACGCCGGCGGCAGCGACACCGGCCGTCACGCGTCAATCGTTACGCGCTCATCATATGCCTGCGGTATCATATTGTGCCGTGTATCGTTTCCAAACACACGTCTCTATAACGTAACAGGAGATCACATGGACGCAACCGCAATTATCCTCGCCGCCGGCGAGGGCACCCGCATGAAGTCGAACCACTGCAAGGTTTCGCACAAGATCCTGGGCAAGCCCATGGTCCAGTGGATCGTCGACGCCACCATCAAGGCCGGCTGCAGCCGCGTCGTGGTCGTCATCGGCAGCCACGCCGACGAGATGCGCACCCTTATCGACGGCGCCTACGCCAACAGCGCCACCAAGGTCGAGTGCATCGAGCAGACCGAGCGCCTGGGCACCGGCCACGCCGTAAAGGTCGCGCTCGAGGCCTGCGGCATCACGCAAGGCCCCGTCGTCGTGCTCAACGGCGACCTGCCGCTCATCACCGCCGACACCGTCGCCAAGTTCGCGCAGACCGTCGCTACCGGCGAGCTCGCCTGCACCGTCATGACCATGACCCCGCCCGACCCCTTCGGCTACGGCCGCATCAAGCTGGGCGCCGACGGCCAGATCGAGCGCATCATCGAGCAGAAGGACTGCACGCCCGAGCAGGCCGCCACGCTGCTCGAATGCAACGCCGGCTGCTACGCCTTCGATGGCGCGCAGCTCGCCGCCCACATTGACGAGATCGGCAACGACAACGCGCAGTCCGAGTACTACCTGCCCGACATGCTCGAGATCCTCAAGGGTCACGGCCAGGCAGTCTCCATCTTCCACTGTGACGACTACCGCGACGGCCTGGGCGTCAACAGCCGCATCCAGCTCGCGCAGCTCACCGCCATCGCGCGCGACCGCATCAACGAGCACTGGATGGCCGAGGGCGTTACCTTCATCGACCCCACGCAGGCCTGGATCGGCCCCGATGCCGTTATCGGCCGCGACACCGTCGTGTGGCCGCAGACGCATCTGATCGGCCACGTCACCGTGGGCGAGGAGTGCCAGCTCGGCCCCAACAGCCGTCTCACCGACACCACCGTCGGCAGCGGCTGCACCATCGATGAGACCATCGCCATCGAGGCCGTCATCGAGAACGGCGTCGACTGCGGCCCGCGCGCCTACCTGCGCCCGGGCACCCACATGCTCGACGGCTCCAAGGCCGGCACGCACGTGGAGATCAAGAAGTCCACGATCGGCGAGGGCTCCAAGGTTCCGCACCTGTCCTACATCGGCGACACCACCATGGGCGCCGGCGTCAACGTGGGCGCGGGCTCCATCACCTGCAACTACGACGGTGTCCACAAGCACAAGACCGTCATCGGCAAGGATGCCTTCATCGGTTCCGACACCATGATGGTCGCGCCCGCCCAGATTGGCGACGGTGCACTCGTGGCCGCTGGCTCCGTCATCACCGAGCCGGTTCCGGCCGACGCACTCGGCCTGGGCCGCGCCCGTCAGGTAAATATTGAGGGTTGGGCCGCCGATTACCGCCGCCGTCTGCACGAGAACGACGAGGTATAACGTTTTACCAAGCACAAAAGGAGCTGTTCCCACGGGGACGGCTCCTTTTTCTATCGTGACCTGCGCGACCGGATGAGTGGTCGGTTCGTGTCCGTTGACGGTAAAGACGTTATCAAGGCTCGATAAGCCCCGTCACGCGGTTACAATGCAACAAGGCATCTATATGGCATTCGATGTATAAAGGAGAAGGGTAATGCCGATTAATGATCCCGAGAAGTCGGAGAATATGCGCAAGTCCATCCGCGTGTATTCCGGTTCCTCCAACCGTCCCCTCGCTCAGAAGATCGCTGAGTACCTTGGGGTCGAGCTTTCGGGCCTTACGCTAAAGCAGTTCGCCAATGGTGAGATTTACGCCCGCTACGACGAGACCGTCCGCGGCGCCGACGTCTTCCTGATTCAGTCCGTGGCCGGCGGCAACGTCAACGACATGCTCATGGAGCTGCTCATCGCCACCGACGCTGCCAAGCGCGCATCCGCCCGCTCCATCACCGCCGTTATCACCCACTACGGCTATGCCCGCCAGGACCGCAAGGCCGGCCCGCGCGAGCCCATCACTGCCCGCCTCGTCGCCAACCTGCTCGAGCGCGCCGGCGTCGACCGCATCATCACCCTCGACCTGCACCAGGGTCAGATCCAGGGCTTCTTTGATATCCCGGTTAACCACCTGTCCGCACTGCCGCTGTTTGGCCAGTACTACAACGACATGCACTTCGACACCGACAACCTGGTTGTCGTCTCCCCCGACGTGGGTCGTGCCAAGGCCGCCAAGAAGCTGTCCGACATGCTCGGCTGCGACTTGGCCATCGCCCACAAGGGTCGTCCGCGCCACAACGCTGCCGAGGTCATGGGCATCATCGGTGACATCAAGGGCAAGACCTGCATCATCAACGACGACATGATTGACACCGCTGGCACCCTGTGCGCCAACGTCAAGGAGCTCAAGGCCATGGGCGCTGGCGACATCTACGTGTGCGCCACCCACGGCATCTTCTCCGGTCCGGCCATCGAGCGTCTGAATGACGCCCCCATCGTCGAGTGCGTCGTCACCGATGCCATCCCCGTCGAGGTCGGCGGCAAGATCAAGACCATCTCGGTCGCCGAGGAGTTCGCTCAGGCCATCTCCGCCGTTTACCACGAGGAGCCCGTCTCCACACTCGTCGGCGGCGACTTCGCGCTGTAGTCGCATCGTCCTTGCAACCCGGCGCATCGCCGTCGGAACAGAAGAAACCCCCGCGCTCCCCCTTGCTTCGCAAAGGTCGCGCGGGGGTTTCTTCTGTTCCGACGGCTTGCTCTGCCGCAGCCGTGCTTTTGTCTGGTGGGATTTCGCTGAAACGAAGTCTCGCCTTCGGCGGGCGTGGTAGCCTTTGTCGTTGATTGAACTATTTACCTAACGGAGGACAAACATGGCAGCTGCACAGCCGCTCAAGATTCGCATGGTTGCCGGACTTGGCAACCCTGGCGATGAGTATGCCGAGACCCGCCACAACGCCGGCTTTAAGGCGATCGACGAGCTGGCCCGTCAGGCCGGCGTCACGTACTGGAAAAACCAGGCAGGCGCCGAGGTCGCGCTCATCAACATCAACGACCCCGAGGAAGAGGGCGGCAAGCGCCAGATTGTGCTGGTCAAGCCGCAGTCGTACATGAATACCTCGGGCGGCCCCATCTCCAAGCTTTGCCGCGAGTACAAAATCAAAGCCGAGGAGCTGCTCGTGATCCACGATGAACTCGACATTCCCGCCGGCGACGTACGCGTTAAGGTGGGCGGCGGCCACGCCGGTCACAACGGTCTGCGCTCCATCATCGACAAGATGGGCAGCCGCGACTTCAGCCGCATCCGCACCGGCATCGGCAACCCTCCCGGCAAGATGGCTGTCGCCGACTACGTGCTCAAGCAGCTGCGCGCCCGCGAGGCCGAGGACTTCCAGGACACCTGCGCCCGCGCCGCAGATGCCGCGGGTCTCGCCATCGTGCACGGCGTGGTCTATGCCCGCGACCATGTCAACGGCGCCGCCTCCGCCAACGGCAAGCACTAAAACCTACCATTTAGGGATGTTAATTTTGACAGGTTTTATATGCGAAAACGCCGCAGCGGCCGCATCGCAATAAGCCCTGTACCACCATACATATGCAACGCTCCAAAGGGTGCCGGCCTCACCAATGCGCGAGGCCGGCACCCTTTGCCGTTTTGCCTGATAAAACCCGCCAAAATAAACCCACTTTTTTGGTAGGTCACTTTTCCCGCCTGCCGAAGATACACGTAAGCGACATGTCCATGAGGGTATAATTTGCACCGTATGTCTGCACAACGCCTGTGCGCGTACGGTTTTATTCGGGCTACCGTCCATTTCCGTGGAGGCACGGTTCGGCAGTCCTAACAAGAGAGGGGTTCTATGTATAAGATCCTGGAGAAGACGCAGTTCTCGGAGAAGGTGTTCAAGTTCCGCATCGAGGCGCCCGCAATCGCCAAGCATGCGCACGCTGGACAGTTCCTCATGGTTCGCGCCAACGAGACGGGCGAGCGTGTCCCGTTTACCCTGGCCGGCTGGAACGGTGACGAGGGCTGGGTCGAGTTCATCTTCATGGTGATCGGCAAGACCACCGAGATGCTTTCCACCTACGAGGCCGGCGAGTCGCTGCGCGACGTTGTGGGCCCGCTGGGCGTTCCCACCGAGATGGCCGAGGGCCCCTGTGCCGTCATTGGCGGCGGCGTCGGCCTGGCAATTGCCTTCCCGGTCGCCAAGCACCTGGTCGAGACCGGTCATGAGGTCCACGCCATCATGGGCGCCCGCACCAAGGACCTCCTGCTCATGGAGGACCAGTTCCGCGAGCTCCTCGACGAGGATCACATCCACATCACCACTGACGACGGTTCCTACGGCGAGCAGGGCGTTGTCACCGCTCCGCTGGAGCGTCTGCTGCAGAACAAGGCCGTGAGCCAGGTCTTCTGCGTCGGCCCCGTTCCGATGATGAAGTTCTCGACCCTCACCGCCCAGAAGTACGACACCCCCATCACCGCGTCGCTCAACCCCATCATGGTTGACGGCACCGGCATGTGCGGCTGCTGCCGCGTCGAGGTGGGCGGCGTGACCAAGTTCGCTTGCGTCGACGGCCCCGACTTCGATGCCACCCTGGTCGACTGGGATGACCTTCGTGCCCGCCAGGCCGCTTACCGTTCCGAAGAGGGCGAGTCCCTCAAGGCTTATGAGGAAAAGAGCTGCGCATGCCACTAGTTAACGGTCGTTTCGTTGCCGATATGAAGTCGCCCCGCACCCCCGATAACGAAGAGCCGGCTGCCGAGCGCGCCTGCGACTTCCGCCCCGTCGACAAGGGCTTCACCGAGGAGATGGCGCTGGCCGAGGCCGAGCGCTGCCTCAACTGCAAGAAGCCGTTCTGTGTTGAGGGCTGTCCCGTCAACATCAACATCCCCCGCTTTATCGAGCAGATCCGCGCGAAGGACTTCGGCGGCGCCCTCGATACTATCCGCGAGGACTCCATGCTTCCCGCCATCTGCGGCCGCGTCTGCCCGCAGGAGAACCAGTGCGAGGGCAAGTGCATCCGTGGCAAGAAGTCCGAGCCCGTGGCCATCGGCCAGCTCGAGCGCTTCCTGGGTGACCGCCCCGAGCTCGCCTCCACGCCCAAGATGGCCCCCAAGAACGGCAAGAAGGTCGCCGTCGTCGGCTCCGGCCCGTCCGGCATCACCTGCGCCGGCGAGCTCGCCCGCAACGGCTTTGACGTCACCGTCTTTGAGGCCTTCTTCACCGGCGGCGGCGTGCTGGTCTACGGCATCCCCGAGTTCCGTCTGCCCAAGGCGGTCGTCAAGCGCGAGATTGACGGCCTGGAGGACATGGGCGTCAAGTTTGAGTACAACTCCGTCGTGGGCAACATGGCCACGGCCGAGGAGCTGTTCGAGCAGGGCTTCGACGCCATCTACGTGGCGACCGGCGCTGGCCTGCCCAAGTTCCTCAACGTCCCCGGCGAGAACCTGCCCAACGTCTTCTTCGCTAACGAGTACCTCACCCGCGTGAACCTGATGAAGGCCAACAAGTTCCCCGAGTACGACACCCCCACCAAGCACGGCAAGAACGTCGTCGTCTTTGGTGGCGGCAACGTGGCTATGGACGCCGTCCGTACCGCCAAGCGCCTGGGCGCCGAGCACGCCATCATCGCCTACCGTCGTACCGAGGACGAGATGCCCTGCCGTCGCGCCGAGCTGCACCATGCTAAGGCCGAGGGCGTCGAGGTTCTGCCGCTCGTCTCCCCGCTCGAGTTTGTCGCTGGCGAGGACGGCTCCGTGTGCGCCGTCAAGGTCCAGAAGATGGAGCTCGGCGAGCCTGACGAGTCCGGCCGTCGCCGCCCGGTGCCCATCGAGGGCGCCATCGAGGAGATCCCCTGCGACGTCGCGATCTCGGCTATCGGCACCAACGCCAACCCCTTCGCAAAGAAGATCGGCGGCAAGATGGAGCTCAACAAGTGGGGCTACATCGTCGCCGACGAGGAGACCGGCCAGACCACCGATCCCCGCATCTGGGCCGGCGGCGACATCGTCACCGGTGCCGCTACGGTCATTCTGGCGATGGGCGCCGGCAAGAAGGCCGCCGCTTCCATCACCAAGAGCCTGCTGGGCGAGTAATCACCTACAGCGCTAGCCATCAAACGGCAAAGTCCCCGTCGAGCACACGCCCGGCGGGGACTTTTTCTATGCCGGCCGCCCGATCACCACGATGGGGACAGGCACCTTTGTGGTGGTTGGGGGCCTGGTCGGCAAACCAATTCCAGCGTTTGTCTCAATCTGTAACAGTTAGACCCTGTTGAGCATCGTAGTTGTTACAGATCGAGATATTGTGCGAACATCCGCCTGTTCATCTCAATCTGTAACAGTTAGAGACCAAATTCCCCGCTACGTGTTACAGATCAAGACGTTAGGTTGGCAGCCGAACAGTTCGTCTCAATCTGTAACACCTGGAGCCGTTTTTGGGCAGTTTGGTGTTACAGATTGAGATTTTGCTAAAGCCGAGGATGGGCGCCGCCGCCAAAACCTAACGCTTGCGGCGCTTGGTTGCGGCGATGCCGGCGGCGGCTACGGTTGCGCCGGCGATGCCTAGGGCGGCGACCGTCATCGCGGTGGTATCCCCCGTGGTAGCCAGGACAGCATCGCCCTTCTTGGCCTGCGTGGTTTTCTCAACCGTCTTGGCCGTGGTGGTTGTCGTGACCGGTTTAGCCGCGGGCTTGGTCTCGGGCTTCACCTCGGGCTTGGGCTCAGGCTTGACCTCAGGCTGCGGCGCGGGCTTTTCGGGGTCGACCGGAGCCGGCGTGGCCTCGGGCGTAAACGTCAGATCGGTGTTGAGCCACAGAGTGAAGATACAGCCGCTCTCGGGATCAACTACACTCGCTTCGCCCATCTGGTAGCCGCACTCCTGGCCGTTGATCACCAGCTTGGTGTTGGGCGTAAAGTAGAATCCGCGCGCGGGCTTGAGGTAGATACCGTAGCGATAGGTCACGCCAGGTTTAAAGGCGTCGATGTGGTTCGTGATGTTCTGATCCCAGAACTTCTGAGAGTTCACTTCGCTGCCGTCGCTACCCGTCCAGTACTCACACTGAGGAAGGGAGTTGGAGCCCGTCGGAACATTCGCCGTAAAGACCGGCTTATCGCCCGCCCTGAAGGTGGTCGTGGCGCCGTTGATCTCTATAACGTCGATGGCCCGCCATTCGTCGATCGGCTGCTCGCACAGCATATTGTCAGCGTTTGGCGCGAAGACGCCGTTGACGGTCTTGATGTGGTGCGTCCAATGGCCGTTGACGTACATCATGCAGTCATTGCCCACGGTATTGTCGCCCTTGAGCCTCAGCTCGACGGAATACATGTAGAACTTGCCCTCTTCGAAGTGTTCGATCCTCCTCGCGCCCGTCGGATACTTGGCGGGATCGGAATACCAGAAGGCAACGGGCGTGAGCTCCGCGGGGTCGCTGCCATCCATCTCCTCCCAGCACTCGTAGGCGATCTCGTACTTGTCGGCGTCAGCAGCGGGAATCGTCGCGGTCGCGCGGGGCGCCTCGCCGGGCGCGTAGTTGGTCTTCACGTCGTTGACGTTCAGGTTATGGAGGGCTTCGTTTTCTGACGCAACGAGCGTAATTTCGCTATTGATGGCGTAGCGGAGGTAATAATCGTACCTGGTTTCGTTGAGGATAGTCGAGCTGCCTTCATAGTCAGTTCCGGTATACTCCAGTGCCGTGCCAATATAGAGAGCCTCATTGCGCGTGAGTCGATACGAGCCGCCTGCCGCGCCACCCGTAAAGGTCAGCGTCAGCCTCATGTGATTGCCAACGGGTTCGAAGCGAGCCGTCACGTCGGACATGGACGCATCCTGAACTTCGACCAGAATGCCCGAAGCGGCATCGGCCCTGTAGTACTTAACCTCGACGACTTCGCTCGCAAGCGTTTCTGGAATGCCACCCTCTACATCGAGAAAATCGTGGGTATACGGCTGGCCCTTTTTGAGTGTGACCTTGCTCGGAAGCGCGCAGTCCGTATAGTGGGGGACCACGGTCGTGTTGACCCTAACGTCGCTGCCGCCAACAACATCGGTCACACCGCAGGGCATGATGGCGTTGTTTGCCGGCGTGGCGGCGTTGTCGCTGGGAGTATTTTGTTCAGCGGGTGCCGCATCGTTGGATTCATCGGTGGCGCCAGTCGGGGCCGTCTGCTGAGGCTCAGCGGTGGCTTGCGCCGCCGGAGCAGCATCGGTTGCAGGCGCGGTCGTTGCGGCCGCATCCTCCGCAACCGTCGGCGTCACCGGAGCCGCGGCAACCTCATCCGTCCCAGCGGCGGGATCGGCGCATTCCGTCGACAGCGCCACGCTCGGCAGCAGCAACTGACCGACCATAAGCGCACACGCGCCGGCGCAAGCGATTTTGGCACCCACACAACGCCAAGTACCGTGAACCAGCGAGCAGGTGCGCTCACGCTGAGTTTGCTTATCGAAGTGACTTCCGTTCATAACGGCCTCCTTGGTCGTAGGGACATACCGCCACAAAGGTGCCTGTCCCCTTTGCGGTGGTTCTGTACCACCAAGATGTGCCAAATGACTCCGTATGCCTAGGTTCGTAGATGTGAACCTAGGCCTCTACCTGCGGTTTAATTCAATATGATTTCGCCATCGCCACACTCGTCCCGGGAACGCTACAATCGAGGACACGATTATTCGTCCACCCAAAGGACCGTCCTTGAACCTGAGCAGGTCTAAAATCAACGCGCTTCTGGCGCTCGCGCTCTTCACCTTCGCCTTCCTTGCCGCCGAGTTTCGCTTCGATATCAATATCGGGCTACTCGCCGGCGCCGAGCGCGTTGTGCTCGCACAGGGCTTTATTCTGGGCGCGAGCGTGCTCGGCTTTATCGGGTACGCTCCGTTGCTTGAGCACGCGCAGCACAAAGGCCAGCCTCAGGCAGTTGTCAGTGCCGCCGTCCCCATCGCCATCTTGGGGTTGACTCAGATTCAGTCCCCCACGAGCCCGCTTGCCCTCGAGATTCTGGGCTGCCTCGCATTCCTCGGACTCGGCCTGTTGGGCGCCGCTACGCACTACGCCTTTTCACTGGCGTTTCAAGACGATCCCAAGCTCGCCACCGGCGCGGGAGCGGCCTATGCCGCGGGCATCCTGATGCAGTTCGCCGTCAACCTGCTCAATTGCGGCGGCATCGCAGAGCTCATCGTCCTTGGCACAGTGACTATCGCCATCTCCGCCCTCAGCGCCGTTCCCCTAAAGGCTGCCGAGAGTCCCAATCCCACCGTCAGCCCCTTTGCCGAGCCCTCACACGCCCTCGCCAAGCAGGCATGTTGGAGCATCGCGCTCGTCATGATTCTTGCCTGCTTGTTCTCGACCCTCGACAACGTGGTCACGCTCTCCAACGCCCACGGCACCATCGCCGTACAGACCTGGCCGCGCCTCTTTTTGGCGGCAAGCGGCCTTGCCGCCGGTCTTATCTTTGATCTTGCCGAACGTCGCTACATGGGTCTCATCATGCTCGGCGTCACGGCACTTTCCACCATCTCGATCTTGGCCGTGGAAGCCGGCGCCGACCCCAACCTGGGCCTTGTCGTCTTTTATCTGAGTTCGGGCTTTTTTGTCACGTTCTTTACCGCCACGTTTACGCAGCTGGCGCCGCGCATGCATACGCCCGCACTGTGGGCTGGCATGGGCCGCGCAGCCAACAACGTGTGTGCGTTCACTACGTCGGGCATCTCGCTGGCACTTGTGACCTCGGGCAATGTCGCCCTCATCATGATCGGCGCGCTCATGCTGCTTGTGGCGGCGAGTGTGGCGTTTGTAGCCGCGGGCCTGTTCCGCCTGCCCCAAACCGAGCAGGAGCGCGAGCGCGAGCAGCTGGCAGAAGAAGCACTCGCCGCCCCCACCATCGAGGAGCAACGCCAGGCCTTCATCGCCAACCACGCTCTCACCCCGCGCGAAGTCGACGTGCTCATAGCCGTGACCCAGGATGAACGCCCGCTCAAGCAGGTCGCCGAGGAGCTCGGTATCTCGATGCGCATGGTGCAGCGCCACCTGAGCTCTATCTACCAAAAGACCGACACGCAGACGCGCGCCGGTCTCACCAAGGCCTTCCCCTCCGCCTAAAACAAAAACCACCACAAAGGTGCCTGTCCCCTTTGTGGTGGTTTTTGGTCGGTTAAGCCTCGAGTTGCGCCACTTTGTAGCGGTAGGCGGCGGCGATAACGTCTTTACAGCCCTCGCGTCCCAACTTGGCGCGGTTGACGACGATGTCTTTGCCGCTCGTCATCTTCCACTTTCCGGCGCTGTAGCGCTTGTAGAACGCCTCGCGCGCCTTCTGCTGCTGCTTGACCAGCTTGGCGCCCTTCTTTTTGTTAAGTCCACGCTTCTTGCGCACGATCTCGACGCGGTCCTCAAAGGGTGCGGTCACCAACACGGCAATATGGTTGGGGTTGTTACGCAGCAGGTAATCGGACAGGCGACCTTCAATAATGCAGCTCTCGGTCTCGCCCAGATCCAAAATCACCTGGCTCATCTTTTGGAACAACTTGTCCGAGTACGAGCGCGCATCGTAGCGGTCAGGCAGGAACGCCATGTTCTCCACGGCCAGACGTTCGTCATAGGCGGCCATCTTATCGAGCGACTCGCCCGCGCGCAGAGACGCGCGCACCAGCAGCTCGTTGTCGTACAGCGGAATCCCCAACTCGTCGGCAAGCATGCGACCAATCTCGTGGCCCTCGGCGCCAAAGTCGCGCGCGATGGTAATGACCACAGGATTCTTCTTGTTCTCCAGATCGCTCATCGCGATTCCTTTCTCTATGTGGCAAAGGGGCTGTCCCTTTGCCACATTCTACGCTGCCACCATTCGCCTCTGATATGCGCGAACCAGCAGCGAGATACCAAAGTTGAGCACAAAGTACATCGCAAACACCAGGCCGTAGAGCATAAGCACCTGCGACAGGTCGATCGCGTGGGCCATCACGACGTTTGCCGTGTACATGAGCTCGGCCACGTTAATGCCCGAAAGATACGAGCTGTCCTTGATGACGGTCGTGCACTGGCTAAACAGCGCCGGAATGATCGTCTTAAATGTCTGCGGCAGAATGATGTAGCGCATGGTGGCAAAGAAGCCGAAGCCCTGGCTCTGCGCCGCCTCAAACTGGCCGCGCGGAATCGAGTTGAGGCCGCCGCGCACAATCTCGGCCATAACAGCGCTGGTAAACAGCGTAAAGGCGATGGTCGAAATCACAATGTCCAAACCCTGCACCGTAAAGTAGATAAACAGAATCCACAGCAGGTTTGGCGTGCAGCGGAACAGCTCGATATAGGCGCTCACCAAAATACGGAACGGGCGGGGCGCATAGCTCTTAACAAGCGCCAGCACCGTGCCAAAGATGAGCGAGAAAAAGATCGACAGCGCCGAGATCTCGATCGTCTTAACAAAGCCGCCCCAAATGTAGAGCAGGTTGGTCGCGTTGAAGATTTCCATGCGCTAGGCCTCCTCTACGTTGTCGAGCCCCAGCTCGGCCAGGCTCACGCCGCGCGGGCGCTCCTTGGAGCGGCGCTCGAGCCACTGCACCAGCATGGCGAGCGGAAAGCAGATGATGAAGTACATAAGGCAGCAGACGATGTATCCCTGCAGGTAACCGTACAGACTCACAAAGTTGTCGGAACGGTACATAAGGTCGCCGCCGGCCACGAGCGCCAGCACCGACGTGTTCTTGACCAGGTTGAGCGCCTGGTTACACAGCGGCGGCAGAATGATCTTGAACGTCTGGGGCAGCACGATGTACCAGTACGCCTGCGCACGGGTAAAGCCCTGGCTCTGGGCCGCCTCCATCTGACCGCGCGGAACCGCCTCGATACCAGTGCGGATGACCTCCGAAATGTAGGCCGCGTGATACAGGCCCACACCCAAGAAGCCCAGTACGAACGGCGCGATGCGCACCGGCTGGTCGGCACCGGTTATGGCCTGCAAAAACTGCGGACCGGCCATGTACATAAAGAGCACCTGTACGGGCAACGGGGTGTTCTGGTAAAACTCCACGTACACGCGGCTTATAGCACGCAGCACACGCGAACGGGTGGTAGAGAACACGCCCAGCAGCGTGCCCAGCACCAGCGACAGAAGCAGACCGGCAACGACTACCTGCAGCGTCACGCCAAAGCCCTCCCAGAAGGGCCCCATGTTTTGAAATGTCGTCGACCAACGGTCGGCGTCAAATAATCCTTCGAGCATTTGATTCCTTCCTTGGACGATGCGCCTATACAAGACCCCAGGTCTTGACCTCTTGGTCGAGCCAGCCGTCGGCCAGGCGATCGCAAATCACCTGATCGACCACGGCCGAAAGGTCGCAGCCCTTCTTGGTCGCCACGCCGTAGCCCTGCTCGCCAAACTTGACCTCGGGCTGCAGCAGCTCAACGGTCTCGTTCATGTAACCGGCCAGCGTGGAGCGGTCCATGGCAAAGACGTCGATATTGCCGGCGTCGAGCGAACTCTTGATGATGGGATAGCCGCTAAAGGCCCTAAACTCGGGCTTGCAGCTAAAGCCGTTGTCCTTGATCATCTGCTCGATCAGGCCCTGCGTGGTAGCACCCTGGCTCACGCCGATGACCTTACCGTCCAGGTCCTCAATCGAGGTAAAGCCCGAACGCTTCTTGACCATGAGTCCCACGTAATCGGTGCGGTACGGCGTCGAGAAATCCCAGCTCTTCTTGCGCTCGTCGGTGATGGTGTAGGTCGCCGCGACCACGTCGAGTTGGCCGTTATCGATCAGCGGGCCGCGCGTCTTGGGCGTTACATCGGTAAACTCGACTAGCTCCTGGGCGCGAGCATCCTTGTAGCTCACACCAAAGACGGCAGCGGCGATCTGGTAGCACAAATCGACTTCCATGCCCTCAAAGCGACCCTTGGCGGTGTCGTAATAGCCGTAGCCGGGAACGTCCTTCTTAACGCCGGCATTCAGATGGCCACGCGACTTGATGGCCGCAAGCTTGGACCCCTTGTCGGAGCCCTCGCCGCTGGTGGAGTTGCCGCAACCGGTAAGCGCGGTCCCCGTCAGCGCAAGCATGCCGGCGCCCGCCAGCTGCAAAAAGTGACGGCGCGACACGGCCGCCCTCGTCATATCCGTCATGTCCATCACCGCGCCTAGCGCAGAATCTTGGACAGAAACTCGCGGCAGCGCGGGTTCTCGGGGTTATCGAAGAAGTGCTCGGGCGTGCCCTCCTCCAGGATGCGGCCGTCCTCCATAAAGATGACGCGGTCGGCCACCTGGCGCGCAAAGCCCATCTCGTGCGTCACGCAGATCATGGTGATGTCCTCCTGCGCGAGCTCAATCATAACGTCCAGAACCTCCTGGACCATCTCGGGGTCGAGCGCCGAGGTCGGCTCGTCAAACAGGATGATGGGCTGCTTGGTGCATAGGGCACGGGCGATGGCGATGCGCTGCTGCTGACCACCCGAGAGATTCTGCGGATACTCGCCGGCCTTATGCGCCATGCCGACGCGCTTGAGCGCGGCGATGGCGATCTCGGTCGCCTCCTCCTTGCTCTTCTTTTGCAGCTTGATGGGCGCGAGCGTCAGGTTGCCGAGCACCGTCATGTTGGGATACAGGTTGAACTGCTGAAACACCATGGAACTATACTTGCGAGCCATCTCCAGGTGGTTCTTTTTGGTGAGCGGCGTACCGTCGATGACGACCTCGCCCGACGTGGGCTCCTCCAGATAATCGACGCAACGGATGAGCGTCGACTTACCCGAGCCGGAAGGCCCGATCATTACGAGCTTCTCGCCGCGCTTGACGGTGAGATTGATATCTTTGAGCACATGCAGGTCGCCAAAGTACTTGTTGAGATGCTTGATCTCGATCATGTCTGCCATGAATGTCCCTTCCCTGCGTTTACACGAATTGCTCTATTTTACGGAAAGAACCACGTTTCCGCAGCCCACGCTACATTCCCGTAAAGAACCCGCAACCTTCCACCCACTCATTGGGGACAGGCTTAAATGAGTACCCGCTCATTGGGTACTCATTTAAGTCTGTCCCCAATGAGCGCCGAAAATAATACAACCGCCCTTGTTGAGCATAAGTCAGCGAAAACCCGTACACGCGAGCAAGGTGACGTGAAATGAAAGGGCGCAGACCTTATGGTCGCGCCCTTGAAATTGAACGTCAGATTGCCGCGTGTACGGGTTTGCAGCGTCGAGCCGTTACGCGGTTTGGTAAAACCGCGTAACAAATTAATTACGCGAGTTTGGCGCCGACGATCTTTGCCGCGGCAGGCTTATCGAAGTTGCCGCCGGTAGCCTTGCCGAGTGCGCCCATGACCTGGCCCATCTGCTTCTTGGACGTGGCGCCCAGCTCGGCGATGACCTGCTCGATCAGAGCCTCGAGCTCCTCGCCCGAAACCTGCGCGGGCAGCAGGCTCTCCAGAATCTTGACCTGCTCGGTCAGGTTGTCGGTACGCTCCTGGTCGGTACCGGCCTTAATGGACATCTCCAGCGTCTCGCTCGTCTGCTTAATCAGACGCTTGATCATGCTGTTGACGTCTTCCTCGGTCACGTCGCGGCGCTCGTTAACCTCGATATTCTTCACCTCGGCCTTGACCTGGCGAATGATAGACAGGCGAACCTTGTCCTTGGCCTTCATGGCCGCAATCATTTCCTTCTGCAGCTCTTCGTTGGTCATCTGCAAATCCTCCTCAATAGTATGGGCGGCACTCGCGCGAGCACCGTCCCATGATTACTCAGTCGTCGACGAATCGTCGGTCGAGCTCTTGGTGACGCCCTTTAGACTCACGTTATAGGGTACGTCCTTGGGCATGGGGTTGACGGTAATGTCGGCGTCCTTCTTGTACTGCTCCAGCCACTCGCTGTACGCGGTGCTTGCCGCCTGCGTCTTCACCACGTTAGAGACATACTTCTTGATGTCCTTGGGTACCTGCTTGATGTCATCGACCTGGCTATCGACATGGAAGTAGTCGGTGCACTTGATGACGTGGTAACCGTACGTCGACTCGATCACGTCGCTCACATCGCCCTTGTTGAGCCCCTCGAGCGCCGTCTGGTAGCTGTCGACGAAGGTGGTGAGCTTATCCCAACCCACATCGCCCTTCTTCTCCTTGGAGCCGGTGTCGTCGGAATACTGCTTCACGGCGTCCTCAAAGCTCAGCTCGCCGGAGTTGATCTTGTCCAGGCACTCCTGCGCCTTGGCCTTGGCGGCGGCCTTGTCCTCGTCAGACGCGTCGGAATCAACCTTGATCAGGATGTTCGACGAGCGGCGGGCATCGTTGTAGTTAGACAGGTTCTCGTTGATGTAATCGACGATCTCACTGTCCTTGGGCTTACCGGTGGGCGCCACGGCGTCCTTGAGCTTTTGCTGTGCCAGGTTCTCCTTGAGCGAGTCTTTGTAGGTGTCCTCGGTATAGCCGTAGGTCTTAAGGGTCTTCTTAAAGGCCTTGGCACCGCCCGCGCTCTTGCACGCGTCCTTCCATGCCTTCTCGACCTCCTCGTCCGACACCGTCACGCCGTTTTCCTTCTGCGCCTGCTGGAGCAGAATCTGCTGCGTGTAGGAATCGATGAGCTGCTTGCGGTACTTTTTGGGCGTCAGGTCGTTGTCGACCAGATACTGCGCCCAGTCCTTGTCCTTGGTGTAACCGTAGGACGTGCGCATGCTCATGATCTGCTTGGTCACGGTGTCCTCGGTGAGGTTGGTGCCGTTGATGGTGGCGGCGACACCGCCGGTAAGCTTGTAGCTCGAGGTATCCTCTGCCTGCGACATGAGACCGGAGCATGCCATGGCCGAGACGGAAAGCAGCATTGCCAGCACGCCGATAACCACCAGGACGATCTTGACGGTCTTAGACACGTACGTCTTGCGCTGCTTCTTACGAGAGCTGGAGGCAGCGCGAGCCTGCTGCTCGGACGTCGGCGCGGCCTCGGAGTTCTTTTTCTTGTTTGCCATAGTTGGCCTTTCGCATCACGAATCGAACAAACGCCATTGTGTCACAACGCGGACCCCGCGACACACCTGGTGCATGGGGGACAGGTTAATCTGCACCATTTTGGTGCAAAGGGGGCTGTTCTGGCTGTCGGCAGTTAGGGACATTCCTTTTCTGCCGGCACTTGGGGACAGTCCCCAAGTGCCGGCCCTAAAAGTGGCGACGGATGGCGTCGACCATACCCTGGCATGTGGTCTGGCCGAGCACATCGGCTGCGGCGGCGGCATCCATAAAGATATTCATAAGCGATTGCAGGGCCTCGACCTGGCCGCCCGGCTCGGCGATACCCAGATTGATGATGATCTGCGCCGGCACGGGGGCACCCATGCCCGCCATTGCGCTGAACACCACGGGCGCCGCGGGCTTTACCACCGCGATATAGGGCTTAGCCACAAATCCGGGATCGGTGTGCGGGATGGCGATGTTGGCTGCCGGCATGGCAAGACCCGTGGGATAGGCATCCTCGCGCGTGCGGACGCCATCGAGCCAACCGGGCGCAATGTAACCGCGCGGAGCGAGCTCGTCCTCGAGCTGCGCAAACACCTCATCCGGCGTCGCACACTCCCAATCAAAAAACACCAGCTCAGGCGTAAACAATGCTTCGTTATCCGCCATGGGCCCACCTCTCTCACCTTGTCACCTGCGACGTTCTTTAACGACTAGTCATTGAAGAGCGTCGCAGGTGATTACCTAAAACAAAGGATGGCCACTTGCGCCTTGGCGCCAATGACCACCCTGACTACTCGGCTAAATTGTACTGTGCGCCACTAGCCGCGAGGCGCATCAATTGCAACCTTGCCGCTCTCCAGCACGTGGACGCGGCCGTCGGCGAGCATCTGCACGACCTCGGGATACAGCACATGCTCGATCGCGTGGATGTGCTCCTCGAGCGTGTCGACGTCCCAGCCCTCCTCAACAGCCAGCGCACGCTGGGCGATGATGGGGCCGTTGTCGTAGATCTCGTTGGCGAAATGCACGGTCACGCCAGTTACCTTGACGCCGCGCGCAAAGGCATCGTCGATCGCATGCGCGCCGGTAAAGCTCGGCAGCAGCGCCGGATGCAAGTTGACCACGCGGTTGGGAAACGCCGCCAGCAGCGGCGTGTGCACCATGCGCATGTAGCCGGCCATGACCACATACTCGCAGCCGCGTTCGAGCAGCTCGTGCGCGATGATCTCGTCGGCGGCAATAGGGTCGGCGTAGACATCCTTGGACAGCGTGAGCGTCTGGATGCCCGCGCGCTCAGCGCGCTGCAAACCCTTAGCCGAAGGACGGCTCGACACCACAAGCTCAATCGAAGCGTTGAGCTTGCCGGCGGCGATCAGGTCGATCAACGCCTGCAGGTTGGTACCCGAACCGCTGATGAGCACGCCGATTTTGAGCGGCTCGGCCGTATCGGTGCCGGTCGGACGGGTATAGGACACAAAGTCCAGGCCCTTGGCGGCAGCCATCTGCTCGTTAGCGCTCATCGGAGTACACGACCTTACCGGAACCCTCGACGCACTCGCCCACGCGGAACGGCTTCTCGCCCAGCGCGACCAGGGCCTCGGTCACCGCGGCCTCGTCCTCGGGAGCGACGATCAGGCACAGGCCGACGCCCATGTTGAAGGTCTTGCATGCCTCGTTGGGCGCGAGCTCGGCCTGGCGCGACACGTAGGTGATGACGGGCGGAACATCCCAGCCCATCTCGGCACCGTTACGGGTGACCACGGCGTCAACGTCGTCGGCAAGCGCGCGGTTGAGGTTCTCGGTAATACCGCCGCCAGTGATGTGGGCGATGGCGTGCACTGGAGCGCCGCCGCGGAGCAGCTCAAGAACCGGCTTGACGTAGATGCGCGTGGGGGCCAGCAGGGCGTCAGCCAGCGAAGCGCCACCGAGCTCCTCGAGCGGACGGCTCAGCTCCTCGGCCTTAGCGGCGGCCTCGGGCGTACCCGGCTTAATGCCGTCGACGCCGATGACCTTGCGCACGAGCGAGTAGCCGTTGGAGTGCACGCCGGTGGAAGGCAGGCCCAGGATCACATCGCCCGGGCGGACGTTTGCGGGGTCGAGCATCTTGGGACGGTCGACGACGCCCACGGTAAAGCCGGCAAGGTCGTAGTCGGCCGGAGCCATGACGCCCGGGTGCTCGGCCATCTCGCCGCCCACGAGCGCGCAGCCCGCGAGCTTGCAGCCGTCGGCCACGCCCTTGATGATCTTTGCCATGTGCTCGGCCTCGATGTGGCCGATGGCAACGTAGTCCAGGAAGAACAGCGGCTCGGCGCCCGAAGCCAAAATGTCGTTGACGCACATGGCGACCAGGTCCTGGCCCACCGTCTCGTGACGGTCCATGATCTGGGCGAGCACGAGCTTGGTGCCCACGCCGTCGGTACCGCTAATCAGAATCGGGTCTTCCATATCCTTAAGCGCGGCGGCCGAGAATAAGCCACCGAAGCCACCGATGCCGCCGATGACCTCGGGACGGTTGGTGTCCTTAACCATTTGCTTAATAGCGTCGACGGCGCGGCCGCCCTCAGCGGTATCGACGCCGGCATCCTCATACGTCACATGCTTGCTGTCGCTCATCTGAGCCTTCCTCTCCCACTACCGTGGCGCCGCGCGTGCGCCAAACGGTGCTCATAGTTGCGTTCATTTCGGCGCGCGCCATAACAGCACGCGCCGCCATATCAACAAAACAGCAGGTAAAACCTACCAAAATAAACCTGTCCCTACATGGCAGGTTTTAGGCCTCGCCGTGCTCCTCTTCCCAACTGCGGTCGTCGTATTTCTCGACCACGGCGTCGTCATCAACATGCAGCGGCTTGTCCAGGTTGCGGGGCTTAAAGCCCTCCATGAACTTGTCGCGGCCAAAGCTCTCGGGAATCGCCACGGGGTAGCGGCCGGTAAAGCACGCATCGCAGTAACCGCCTTTGGGCATGACCTTAAGCAGGCCCTCGACCGAAAGGAAGGCCAGCGAATCGGCGCCGATATACTCGCAAATCTCGTCGACCGTCTTGTTGGCGCTGATAAGCTGCGACTGCACGTCGGTATCGATACCGTAGAAGCATGGCCAGATGACCTCGGGCGAGTTGATGCGGATATGAATCTCCTTGGCGCCAGCGTTGCGCAGCATCTTGACGAGCTGCACCATGGTGGTGCCGCGCACGATGGAGTCGTCGATGACGACCAGGCGCTTGCCCTCGATGTTGTCGCGCAGCGGGTTAAGCTTCATGCGCACGCCCATGGCGCGCAACTCCTGCGTAGGCTCGATAAACGTACGGCCCACGTAACGGTTCTTGATAAGGCCCTCGCCAAAGGGAATGCCGCTCTCGTGCGAATAGCCCTCCGCAGGCGGCAGGCCGGAGTCGGGCACGCCGATGACCAGGTCGGCCTCGACGGGCTCTTCGTGTGCCAGCTGACGACCCATGTCGTAACGGCAGGCATAGACGCTCTTGCCGTTCATGATGGAGTCGGGGCGGGCAAAGTAGACCTGCTCAAAGATGCAGTTTGCGGGCTCTTCGGCTGCAGGCACGCCCTGCTCGGATACCAGACCCTCGGCGCTGATGCGCAAAATCTCGCCGGGACGGACGTCACGGACGTACTCGGCGCCCACGATGTCGAGCGCGCACGTCTCGGAGGCAACGACCCAGCCGCCGGCGCGCGTGACATGGACGGCGGAGTCGACCGTCGAGGCACCGTCTTGCGAGGGCAGCTGCGAAACAGAAGCGGCATCGGCCTGGTCCAGACCTTCGTCCACCAGCTTGCCCAGCACGAGCGGGCGAATGCCGTGCGGATCGCGGAATGCGTAGAGCGCCTGCTCGTTGATGAGCGTCATGGCGTAGCCGCCGCGCACGAGCTCCATGGTCTTGCGAATGCCCTCGCGCAGATGACCCGTGCGCTGGGCAAAGTAGCCGATAAGCTTGGTCGCGACCTCGGAATCCGAATTGGAGAGGAACGGCACGCCCAGCTCGATCAGCTGGCGGCGCAGCTCGTCGGTGTTGACGAGGGTACCGTTGTGAGCAAGCGCGATAATGACGCTGTTGATGGTGGAAAGATGCGGCTGCGAGGCTTCCCAGCTCTTGGCGCCGGCGGTGCCATAGCGCACGTGGCCCACGGCCAGCTGGCCGGAGAGCGTCGACAGGTCGGCGTTGGAGAACACACGGTCGAGCAGCCCCAGATCCTTGCGGACCATAACCGTGCCGCCGTCACCCACGGCGATTCCCGCCGATTCCTGGCCACGGTGCTGCAGCGCACGCAGGCCAAAGTACGTCAGTCGAGCCACATCGCGATCGGGCGCCCATACGCCGAAAATGCCACATTCCTCATGCAGCTGGTCGGAGTCCGGATCATACGTCGACATGGTCTTCACCTGTCCCGCGGCGCGCTCGGCCGCGCGGATGGTTTCTTGAGACATGGCATCCCCTCAGAGCCTCGTATTTTGGCGTTACCCGCCTTATTATACGCACGGCGCGACGCGCTCCCCAGCGCATGAGCAGCGCTTTTTAAAAGCCCACCGAGCTAATAATCAGTTTTGTTGCCAAACATTTATTTGGCTTCACGACGTGGGTGGCAGTGCCACGCCGACCCTCACTACGCCACGCTTCGCCCGCCGTTAGGACTTACATTGTTGCAATTGGGACGTTCGTCCTGTCTTTTGGCAGGTCGGCGGCGTATCCTTGTGCCTACAGCAAAACGAGAAAGGTTATGTATGGATCGAAACGAACTCGACCCCAGCGTCCCCAGCGCCACGGAGGTCAAGAAGATCCCCCTCATCATTAAGGTATACGCCGTCCTGTGCATCCTGTCCGGCGTGGGCACGCTCCCGTCGGTCGGCGCCTTTATGTGGCAGGTCATCACCGCACTCATCAACGGCAACGCCGCCGCCAAGCTCGGCGACAACACGCTCGTCGCGGTCGGACTGATTGTCGCCGGCATCATGCTCTCGGCTGCCAGTGCCGTCATCTTGATCATCTTTGGCCTGGACCTCATCAAGAACCAGCGCCGCAATGCCGCCCGTCTGTCCTATATCCTTATCGCGTTTACCGTCGTCGAGCTTTTGGTTGACGTGATGCTCCAGGGCATCGGGCCCTTCTTGCTGCGCCCTGCCATCCAGCTCGGCATCCTCGTCGCGCTTTCGGCCACCGTCGACCCCACACTGCGCCAGGAGCGCGAGCTGCAGCGCCGCCTGCAGGAGATGCTCGACCGCGACGCCGCCGCCGAGGGCATGCTCGGGCGCGATGAAACCGGCGAGGGCTACATCAAGCTCAACTACTTCAACCTGTTCTGGGTATTCTTTGTCTGCTGCGTGCTCGGCCTGGTCCTGGAGGATATCTGGCATATGACAGTCAACGATCCGGGTGTCTACCAGGACCGCGCCGGTATGCTGTTTGGCCCCTTCAGCCCCATCTACGGCTTTGGTGCCGTGCTCATGACCATGGTGCTCAACCGCTTCTATAAAAAGAACCCCATCATCATTTTCCTGGTGAGCGCCCTGCTCGGCGCCAGCTTTGAGGTGTTCGTGGGCTGGTTTATGCAGACCGCGTTTGGCGTGGTCTCGTGGAGCTACTCGCACATAACGCTGTTCGGTATGCCCGACCCGCTCGTGGTCCTCACGGGCGGACGCACCTGCACGGGCTTCGCCTGTCTGTGGGGCCTGGGTGGCCTCATCTGGATCAAGCTGCTGCTGCCGAGGCTGCTCAAGCTCATCAACATGATTCCGTGGAAGAGCCGCTACTCGGCCACCGTCATCTTCACCATCATTATTCTGGTCGATGGCGTTATGACGCTGCAGTCGCTCGATTATTGGTATCAGCGCGTCAACGGCACGGAACCGGATATTCCCGTTGCGCAGTTCTACGGCAAGTACTTCGATAATGACTTTATGGAGAATCGCTTCCAGAGCATGACCATGAGCCCCAAGGACGCCACACGCGTATAGCGCTGGCGCTGCTGCAGGTCGGTTCCAACGGACAAGTAAGCCCGCTGGCAGTTCAATCTAACTGCCAGCGGGCTCTTGCTACAGATGGGCTCGAATCGATCGCAAAGCCCTATGCCTCGCGCTCTACCTCGTTCACGCATTCATTCTTGATGGTGCCGACAAGCGACTGCAGGGCATCGACCACGTGCGGACGAATGTCTCCGCCAATGAGCACGAGCATGATGTCGTCACCCACGGCGAGCTCGCCGCTTGCCAGCCACACGCGCACATAGCCGATACCCGGCATCGCGCTCGTGGCCTCGATAGCAGCCTGCACCTTCTGAGCATCGAAGCCGAACACCATGCCGCCCACCTTGTGGCCCGGCGCCACGCCATCGGTCTCGACACCGCGCGCCTCGGACTTGGGCGTCGCGCGCACCACACCGTTATGCGTCAGATACATCCCACAGCCTGCCGCCGAAGCATCGGCCTTGGCCTCGCGCAGCCAAGCATCAACCGAAGGCATCGTTTTGCCATTCTCGAGCATCATTTCCCCTTTCACCGTCATTGAGTAGCCCATTATCTATTCCTCGACCGGCGTGAGCACCATGACGGCGCGCGTATTGCTAAATGACAGCGAGCGACAGGTCACGAGCGTCACGACCTTGGTTGCCGAAGCAGCGCGATCGCCTGCATCACTCGCCACTGCCGAAGCACCGTCGAGCATCTCGGACAGGTAGTTCTTGAGCCCGTCGTCACCCTCAAAATTAGGCGTGCGCGCCTTGGCATACGTATCCTCGACGACCTTGGTCGCCAGCGGTCGCAGCTTATACGTTGCATCGCGCGTGATGTAATACACGTACTCGATGCTATCGAATGTCGCTTGGTCGGTGGTGTCCGAAATCACGTTGAACATCGACCCGTCATTCATGTGGTGGCCGTAGATCGTGGTCTGCTGGTCAACCATTCCCGGCGCGGTGTCATCGCTATCCAGGAAAATGGCCCCGGACGCATTGGCCGTACCGTCGAACAGCGTGTTGAGGTATTTGGAGTTGTTGTTGGTCTGCACCACGGGATAGTTGATGTTGGTTCCCGGCACGTAAATCCAACCCACAATCTCGGGGTTTGTCTGAGCAAGCGCATCGAAGTCGATAATCGGCACGCCGCTGGCGTCCTTATCGCTTACATATTGCTTCTCGATTTTCTGGTATGAATCGCTCGCCTGCTTATAGCCAATCTGAGCATTGATAAAGATGGCGGCGGCGGCGACAATCAGACCGATGCCCACGATGATGAGCAGAATGGGGATGATGGAGCGGCGCTTCTTACGCGGCGGCTCGGTGTAGCTGGACGGAGCGCCGCTCGGTTGCCTCGTCGTCCGGGTCCGCTTCTTTGCCGTGCCATATGACGAGGGGCGATACGCAGCCGGTGTATCCTGACGGCGATGGGACGTCGGCGTTACGGGGCGCGGTGCACGAGCCTGCTGAGGAGAGAATGCCCGACCCTGCTGCATGGAGCGGGCCGATCCCGACTTGGATGGATCGGGGATCTGAGAAGCCGAAAAACGTTTTCCCTGATAGTCGGACATGACTCTCCCTATGATTACAGCGGAACGGCAAGTCGCTTAGGCGTCGGCCATCTCCTGCTTCATCTTCTCGATAACCTTGCGGTACTCGGGGTCGCAAGCACCCAGAATCTGCGTGGCATAGATGGCGGCGTTCTTGGCGCCGTTGATGGCAACGCAGGCCACGGGCACGCCCGAAGGCATCTGCACCATCGACAGCAGCGAATCCATACCGCCCAGGTCACTCGTCTTCATAGGCACACCGATAACCGGCAGCGGCGTAAAGGCAGCCACGACACCACCCAAGTGAGCGGCCTTGCCGGCGGCGGCGATAATCACTTTAATACCGCGATCGGCAGCAGTCGAGGCCCACTCGTGGACCTTTGCCGGCGTGCGGTGTGCGCTCGCAATGACGAGCTCATAGGGCACACCAAGCGCCTCGAGCTCGGCGGTGCAGCCTTCCATAACGCCCAGATCGGACTTGGAACCCATGATGATCCCGACGACCGGCTTTTGATCTGCCATAAACAAAGACCTCCTGTTGAGAGCGGCGACGCGGCGGATCCGCGACCCTTAACTACTGAGAGTAGTATAGCTGCTCCCGTCCCTGCGGTCCCCGGGTGCCCCGCGGCGGGCTGGGTTTTTATCTTCGCTCCCCTTGCTTCGCAAAGTCGCTCAGAT
>UQUD01000010.1 GCA_900544225.1 uncultured Collinsella sp. | reverse complement strand
GTTATACCCTAAGAGCAAACCACCCCTTTTAGGGGTGGTTTTGATTTCGAGATGGAGAAATGCAAGCACTTTGGTGAAAAATGGCGAACTGCTTCTTTCTCGAGTATTACAATGAAGACCCGTAAGATGTGTATGGACAACTTCTACGGGAAGCGCAGGTAATTCAATATGACTAAGCATGTGTTTGTGACCGGCGGCGTGGTTTCGTCTTTGGGCAAGGGCATTACCGCGGCATCGCTGGGCCGTTTGCTCAAGTCGCGCGGCTACAAGGTGACGATGCAGAAGGCCGACCCGTATCTGAACGTCGACCCCGGTACCATGAGCCCGTTCCAGCACGGTGAGGTCTTTGTGACCGAGGACGGCTACGAGTCCGATCTGGACCTGGGCCACTACGAGCGCTTTATTGACGAGAACCTGACCCGCGATTCTAACTTTACGACGGGCGCCATTTACAAGAGCCTGATTGCCCGCGAGCGTCGCGGTGACTTTTTGGGCGGTACCGTCCAGGTGATCCCGCACGTCACCAATGCTATCAAGGACAAATTCCGCCGCATTGAGGAGCAGACTGGCTCCGACGTTGTCATTACCGAGCTGGGTGGCACGATCGGCGACATCGAGTCGCAGCCGTTCGTGGAGGCTATCCGCCAGTACCGCAAGGAGGCCGGTCCCGAGAACGTCTGCTACATCCACGTATCGCTCGTTCCCTATATCGCCGCCGCCCACGAGGTTAAGACCAAGCCCACGCAGCACTCCGTCAAGGAGCTGCGCAGCTTTGGTATCCAGCCCGACATTATTGTGCTGCGCTCCGATCACCATATTGATGACGCTATCCGCGGCAAGATCGCGAGTTTCTGCGACGTCGACACCGACTGTGTCTTTACCAACGAGGATTGCGCGAGCATTTACGACGTGCCGCAGCTGCTCGCGGAGCAGGACTTTGACCTGCGCATTTGCGAGCGCCTTGGCCTCGATCCGCGCGAGCGCGATATGAGCGCATGGAATGAGTTCCTGCGCAAGCAAAACCATGCCAACCATCACGCCGATAAGGTTAAGGTTGCCGTCGTGGGAAAGTACACCCAGCTTCCCGATGCATATCTGTCGGTTATCGAGGCCCTGCATCACGCGGGCGTTTTCTACGATCGTCACGTAGATGTGCAGCTGGTCGATGGTGAGAGCCTCGATGCCGAAAACGTCAATGAGGTTCTGGGCGACGCATCGGGCATCCTGGTTCCCGGCGGCTTTGGCAAGCGCGCCCTGGAGGGCAAGATCCTTGCTGCCGAGTTTGCTCGCGAGCACAAGATTCCGTATCTGGGCATTTGCCTGGGTATGCAGGTTGCCGTGTGCGAGTTCGCCCGCAACGTTGTCGGCCTTGCCGGTGCCAGCTCCTCCGAGTTTGATCCGGACGGTCCGTTTAGCGTAATCGACCTGATGAGCTCGCAGGAGGACGTGACCGAGAAGGGCGGCACCATGCGCCTGGGCGCCTATCCGTGCAAGCTCGCTGCCGATACCCTCGCGCGTGAGGCGTATGGCGAGGAGCTTGTCTACGAGCGCCACCGTCACCGTTTTGAGTTCAACAATGCCTTCCGCGATCAGCTCGAGGACGCCGGTCTTGTCATCTCGGGCCTTTCACCCGACGAGCGTCTGGTCGAGATGGTCGAGCTGCCGCGCGACGTGCACCCGTGGTACGTGGCCACTCAGGCCCACCCCGAGTTCAAGAGCCGCCCCACCAATCCTCAGCCGCTGTTCCGTGAGTTCGTGCGCGCCTCGATTGGCCAGCATGAGGGTGTCGATCGCCTACAGGTGACGCCCATGAATCGTGCGACGGACTAAGGTTGCCGTCGAACAGGGAACATATCGAAGAAGCTCCTTCGTCGCTCGCTGTGGCGGCGGGGGAGTTTCTTGATTACCTTGCAGTCGAGCGGGGTTTGGCGCGCAACACGATTGCCGCCTATCGCCGAGACTTGACGACCTACTGTGCCTATCTGGAGCGGACGGGCATTGCATCCTTTGAGGACGTGAGCCGGCGGGTCGTCGAGGACTTTATCGCCGATCGGCGCGACGGGGGCTATTCCGATGCCTCGGTGGAGCGCGCGCTCGCGGCCGTCAAAGGTCTGCATGCCTTTCTGGTGCGCGATGGGGCCGTGGCCCAAAATCCCACGGCGGCATTGCGCTTGCCAAAAAAGGCCGAGCGCCTGCCGGAGTGCCTTTCGGTGGAGGATGTTTCAGCGCTGCTTGACCAGGATTTTCCCGATGGAGAGATGGGCCTGCGCGATCGCGCCATCTTGGAAGTGCTGTATGGGTGCGGCCTGCGCGTGAGCGAGCTGGTGGGGCTCGATGTGAGTGATATCCATGTCGATGACGGCTTTGTGCTGGTTCGCGGCAAGGGCTCCAAGGAGCGTCTGGCCCCTTTGGTGGGAAGTGCGGCGCGTGCCCTGACACGCTATATATGTGATGGGCGCCGACTTCTGGCGGCTCATGCTCGTGGGACAGAGACGCCGGCGGTCTTTTTAAACAAGAACGGCGGGCGTCTGTCGCGTCAGGGTGTTCACGTCATATGCGAGCGCTACGGACGCCAGGTGGGGTTGGTGGGACTCCATCCGCACACGTTGCGCCACTCCTTTGCCACCCATATGCTCGCGGGCGGCGCGGACCTTCGCGTGCTGCAGGAGATCTTGGGACACGCCGATATATCGACAACGCAGGTCTACACGCATGTCGATCGTACGCAGCTGACTGAGGTTTACCTGGCGGCCCACCCGCTGGCACATCGCTAATACGCTGCTGAGCTGCGATTACATGCTATCCGAGGACGGACCCCCGATTGCTGGAACGTGCTGTTGCGCACGTTTTGGCAATCGGGGGGGGTCCGTCCCATTTTGCGCCACCGGCCAATGGCACGGCGGGGTGCACATGCCGCGCGTGGGAGAGTTTGGGGGCGATGTGAACGGCATGTAAAGGGACATAAAAATCGCCTCAAGGTCAACTTGAAGGTTGAGGTTGAAAGGCGGGGTGCTACAGGTGGCATCCCGCCTTTGCGTTAAACACAACATATTGTGTTTTCGAACATATGCTCGGGGGTGGCGCCCAATAGTTAGGGGGTGGAGTAGTGGGGTGGGGTGGGGGAAGGAGTGGGGAAAGGTGTTGAAAAATGGGGCGGTTCCCCATATTATTAATGACGTCGACAGGCGGGGTGGTTCCCCGCGTACGTGCCATCTGAGTAACCGAGGGGAGGGCGCACATGGGAATGACTGGTGCATACGAGCGCAATCTCGATGCAAAAGGTCGTCTGTCCCTGCCTGCACCCCTTCGCGAGGAACTTGGAGAGCACGTTCGCGTGTTCAAAGCCCTGGATGTCGATGCTCTGTACGTGTTCTCTGCCGAGGCCTTCGATAAGTGGGTCGAAGGACTCTTCGCGGGTCGTGAGGGCCACGAGGGTTTTAACCCGCGTGACATCAACGACCAGAAGCTCATGAGGGCGATCAACAAGCGCACCACGTCGATGGATGTGGACAGCGCCGGTCGTATCGGTCTTTCTGAGTCTCTCCGCAAGCAGGCGAACCTTGACCGCGAGGTCACGGTTGTGGGCAACTACGACCACCTTGAGGTTTGGGACCGCGCCGCGGCCGATGAGGACGATGACGACGAGGCTCTGCTTGACCTCTTCTTCTCGTAAGGGCAAGGCACGAGTAACGGATGGAGCGTGGGATCTTGACACAAGAATATCGGCATGAACCTGTCATGCTCGGCGAAGTGCTTGAGTCGCTGCAGCTCAAGAGCGGCTCCGTTGTCTGCGATTGCACCCTTGGCGGTGCCGGTCATTCGGTAAAGATGGCCGCGCAGGTGGGGGAGACGGGCCTTTTGCTCGGCGTCGATCAGGACGACATGGCCCTCGAGGCCGCTGGTGCCCGTCTGGACCGCGAGGTTCCCGGCGTCCCGCACCAGCTGCTGAAGGGCAACTTCGGCGACTTGGACGAGCTGCTTTGCTCGGCCGAGGTGCCCGGGGTCGATGGCTTCCTGTTTGACTTGGGCGTTTCGTCACCGCAACTCGATATCCCTGGCAGGGGCTTTTCGTATAACGAAGATGCCCCATTGGACATGCGGATGGATCCGGGTAACAACACCCTAAACGCAGCTGAGGTCATCAACACCTATAACGAACACGACCTCGCCCGGATTCTACGCGTCTACGGCGAAGAGAAGTTCGCCTCGCAGATTGCGCGCGAGATTGTGCGCCGTCGCGAGCAAGAACCGATCGAAACTACAGGCCAATTTGTCGAGATCATCAAGGCTGGCATTCCGGCTGCCGCTCGTCGGCATGGTGGGCACCCGGCCAAGAAGAGCTTCCAGGCCATTCGCATCGAGGTCAACCACGAGCTCGATGTGCTCGAGAGGGGGCTTGATGCCGCCACCAGGTGGCTCAACCCGGGCGGACGCATCTGCGTCATCTCGTATCACTCGCTCGAGGACCGTATCGTAAAGAACCACTTTAAGGAGATGAGCCAGGGGTGCACGTGCCCGCCGGAGATTCCGGTGTGCGTGTGTGGCAACGTGCCGATACTCAAGGTCATCACCCGCAAACCCTTGGTTGCCCAACCCGATGAGGTTGCGCGCAACCCTCGGGCGAGATCAGCCAAAATCCGCGTGGCGCAGCGCCTGTAGGCGCGACCGCGCGAAATTGGACCTCCCGCTCGCACCATAAACGAAGCTTAAACACACTACCAACGTACTCGGGATGGGAGGCGGCATATCATGGGCTATAACACCTCAAACGCAGCACTCGCCTATGATATGAACGCCATGCCCGCCTACCGCGAGGCACCGCAGGCGCCCGTTGCCCCTCGTGAGCAACGCACGCCGCGTTTTGATGTCTACACGGGCGCGGGCCGTCAGGCAAACCAGGCGGTAAGCCCGGTTTTCATGAGCGTTCTTAAAACGGTTTGCATCATCGCGGCTGTCTTCATGACGATTGGTGTCGCCCGCGTGGCACTTGCCGGTGTCACGGCCCAGGTGCTCAACGGCAACGCAGAGCTTGCCAGCACGCTCGAGAAGGCGACCGACGAGAGTTCTAACCTTGAGGTCATGCATTCGGTCTATGGTGCCGACACGCGTATTCGCGATCTTGCGGGCGCCTATGGCATGGTGGAGCCCAGCGAGAGCGTTACGCTTGACTTTTCGCAGGATGCAGCCGCGGGCGCTAGCTCGACTGCGGCCGCTCAGTAAATAAGACGGTAGCTGAGTATGACAAATGACTATCGCCGCGGTTCCGACGGGGACCACGGGTCTGGACGTCCCTCCTCGCGGGGACGTTCTGGTTATCAAGGAACGGGTCGGCCATCTTACAACGCGGGGCCGTCCTATGGCAACGACCCTGCGTCGCGTCTTCGTGGCTCGGGCGGACCTCGGGTACGCAATACGGGCGCGCGCAAGGGGTCGTCGTCTGAATGGGTTACGGGAACGCCGCTGCCTCGCCGCGATGTCGTTATGGGCTGTATCGGGGTTGGCCTTGCCGCGGGCGTCTTCCGTCTTGCCGAATACCAGATCGTGAATGCTGACAAGCTGCGCGAGCGCGCGGACGCGCGTCGCCTGCTCTCACAGACGCTCTATGCCAAACGTGGCACTATCTACGACCGCAACGGCAACGTGCTGACGTCGTCGGTCGAATGCCGCAATGTCGCCGTGAACCCTCAGCTTGTCGAGGACGTCGACAAGACGGTCTCGGCGCTGGTCAAGGCTACCGGTATCGATAAAAAGACCTGCCGCAAGCTGGTGCTGTCTGATGGTTCCTGGGTGTATATCAAGCGCCAGGTCGACGAGGATGACGCTGCCGCCCTGGAAAAGAAGAATCTACCCGGCGTGCTCTTTGAGCAGGCGATGAAGCGGGTTTACCCGTATGGAAACCTGGCTTCTCAGCTGCTGGGCGTCGTGAACGTGGACAACGCTGGCCTGACGGGACTCGAAAAACAATACGATGAGCTTCTGACCGGAACGAATGGCTCTCTTGTGCGCGAGCGCGCAAGAGATGGCGGCTACATCGCGGGCGGTGCCTATAAAAAGGTTGCCGCGATCGATGGCGTGGATATCGTGACGACGATCGACGTCAACATTCAGCGCGCCGCGGAAGATGCCTTGGCCGAGGCGGTCGAGAAGACGAAGGCCAAAAACGGGTCGGCCCTGGTGACCGACCCGACGACTGGAGAGATCCTGGCCGCCTGCTCGTATCCGACCTACGACCAGACCAATTTGGAAAACGCCAAGACCGAGGACATGAACCTTCGTCTGGTGACGGATGCCTACGAGCCCGGCTCGGTCTTTAAGACGCTGGTTGCGGGCGCCGGATTTGATTTGGGCGTTGTGCGCCCGAGCACATCGTTTGAGGTTCCCGCGAGTATCAAGGTGGGCGACGATACCGTTACCGATGCCGACAAGCGTGACTACACCATGACAATGGACGTACGTGAGATGATGCGCCGTTCGTCCAATGTCGGTTTTGTCCTGGTGGGGCGCAAGATCGGTGCCGATGATTTTGCCACCTATGTGGACAAGTGGGGTATCGGTCATAGCTCCGGTGTCGATTTTCCGGGTGAGAGTCTGGGCATCGTCAAGGAGCGCGACCAGTACGATGGTGCCACCTTGGGTGCTATGAGCTTTGGCCAGGCGCTGTCCGTCTCGCCGATTGAGGTCGCACGTGCCGTGGGCGGCATCGCGAACGGCGGCGTGATGGTGACTCCGCACTTCTATAAGTCGAGCAAGGGCGATGAAAAGGATTGGGGCGAGGGGGATCGCGCGATTTCCGAGGAGGCCGCCTCGCAGGTGACATCGTGTATGCAGACGGTCGTTGCCGAGGGAACGGGCGTTGGCGGCGCGGTGGACGGCTACGACGTGGCGGGCAAGACCGGTACGGCCGAGCGCGCCGATGAGAACGGCGGCTACCTCAAAGAGAACTACATGTCGTCTTTTATGGGGTTTGCCCCGGCGCAGTCGCCCAAGGTCCTGTGCTATATCACCCTTGACGGAACCCCGTCAGGCTCCGATGCCGCCGCAGTGCCGTTCCAGTCCATTATGGCCAGTGCGCTTGACGTGTTGGGTGTCCCACGCACCAAGTAGGGGGTTACTATCTATGAAATGGCCAGTCGGTTAATCCGGGTTGTTCACACGCCCTGCACCACGCGTAGGCGGCGCTGGGATACAATACGCCGATAGCATTATTAGGTTTACAGGGGAGCTGCAATGATAGAGATCGCCGTCAACAATCTCGCGGCCGCAACAGGGGCCCGAACCGTGACGGGAGAAGCCGATCGGGTATGCCGCGGTTGCGTTATCGACTCGCGCCAGGTTGAGGAGGGCACGATATTCGTCGCCTTCCCGGGTGAAAAGGTCGACGGCAACGACTTTGCTTCCCGTGCCATCGAGTCGGGTGCCGGCGCCGTAGTGATGACGCGCGAGCCCGATGCCGAGCTGCTTTCGCTGGCCCATGAGAAGGGCTGCGCCATCCTGCATACCGATGACCCCGAGGAGTTTTTGCTGCGCCTGGCTCACGCTTATCGTTTGGAGCTTGGCTGCCTGGTAATTGGCATTACCGGCTCTATCGGCAAGACGACAACCAAGGACGTGCTCGCCGCGGTGCTCGCCAAGCGCTATCGCGTTTGGGCAACCAAGGGTAACTACAACAACCTGATCGGTATGCCGCTCACGGTGCTGGCGGCCCCTGCCGACACCGAGGTTCTGGTGCTCGAGATGGGCATGAACCATTTCCACGAGATTGAGCGCATGTCTCAGTCCGCCAATCCCAACCTTGCCATTGTGACCAAGATCGGCACCTCCCATATCGGTATTCTGGGCA
Organism: uncultured Collinsella sp.; assembly: GCA_900544225.1. Lineage (GTDB taxonomy): Bacteria > Actinomycetota > Coriobacteriia > Coriobacteriales > Coriobacteriaceae > Collinsella. The sequence continues at coordinate 23,447 of UQUD01000010.1, read as the reverse complement.
GTCGCGAGAATATCGCTCGTGCCAAATCCGAGATTGTTGGCGGCATGTGCGCCGCCGGAGACCTTCTCCCGTTGCTGGTTTTGGGTGGTGAGGACGACTTTACTCCGTTCATCCGCGACACCTTTGCCGCGCCTGCGGGCGTCGACGTGATGCTTGCGGGCGTCTCGGACGACGATGAGGTCCGTGCGTGCGACATTCGCATTGATGACGAGGGACGCCCGGTCTTTACGCTCGATTTTGGCTTGGGCGAGACTATCGACACACTGCTTGCCATTCCCGGCGCGCAGTCCGTTCCCAATGCCGTCAAGGCCGCGGCGGTTGCCTATCGTCTTGGCGTGACGCCCGAGCAGATCGATGCCGCCTTTAGGGGTCTTACGATTACCGGGCATCGCCAGGAAATCAAGCGCGCCAAGAGCGGCGCTCGCGTCATCGACGACTCATATAACGCCAGTGCCGAATCGATGGCAGCCGGCCTCGACCTGCTGTGTTCGCTTTCGTGCACGGGTTCGCGCATGGCGGTTCTGGGCGAGATGGGCGAGATGGGCGACGAGGCTCCTCGCATGCATGAGCTGGTGGGCGCCTATGCGGCGGCCAAGAAGCTCGATATGCTCGCATGTGTCGGCGGTGAGCTTGCCCAGCGTATGGCCGAGGCCGCGCGCATGATGGGTATGGATGAGGACCGCATTCAGGTGTTCTCCGACTATCAGCAGGTGCTCGACCGTATGGGCGGCGCTCTTGAGCAGCATGATGTCGTGCTGGTCAAGGGCTCACGCTTCGTTGAGCTCGATCGCTTTGTGGAAGGTGTGTGCTAGTCCATGTTCGGCAATCCTTCGTATCCTACGTACCAGGCATTTTTGGGATTGGGCATCGCCGCCGTCATCGCGATGCTGCTTATGCCGTGGTGGATTAAGCTCCTGAAGGTCGAGGGCATCGGCCAGCAGGTTCGCGCCGATGGCCCCAAGCGTCACCTGATTAAGCAGGGCACGCCCACCATGGGTGGCGTCATCATCCTGGTTGCCGTTTCGCTGACCTGCCTTTTGATGGGAAAGCTCACCACCGAGCTCGTGCTTGTGCTGCTCGCCACGCTGGCAACCGGCGTTCTTGGCCTCATCGACGACCTGACTTCTGTCACGCACGGCCGCTCGCTCGGCCTGACGCCTCACGCCAAGATGATTGGCCTTACCCTCATCTGCGTTACCTTTACCGTGCTTGCTGTCAACTGGTGCGGCGTCGCCCCCGAGATTCGTTTCCCCGGTGGCCTGACGATCGACCTTGGTGTGCTCTCGACCACCATTTGCGGCCTCTCTTTTCCGTGGCTCTACCTTGTCTTTTGCTGGCTGATGATCGCGGGCCTTTCCAACGCCGTGAACCTTACCGATGGCTTGGATGGCCTTGCCGGTGGTACCTCCATGATCGCCATGCTGGCCATGGCTGCTATGGCGTTTTTACATGGCGATGTGAACCTGTCCATCTTCTGCACGGCGTGCGCCGGTGCCTGCCTGGGCTTTTTGTGGTTCAACTGCTATCCGGCGAGCATTTTTATGGGTGATACCGGCTCGCTGGCGCTGGGCGCCGCTTTTGCCTGCACCTCCATCATCACCAATACCGAGGTCGTTTCCCTCATCATCGGCGGCCTGTTTATCGTTGAGACCCTGTCGGTCATGATTCAGATCGTCTATTTCCACTTTACGCACAAGCGTGTCTTTCTCATGGCGCCTATTCACCATCATTTCGAAAAGAAGGGCTGGGCCGAGACCAAGGTCGTCATCCGTTTTTGGATTGTCGCCGCGGCCTTCGGAGCCCTGGGCCTCGCGTTGTTCTTCCAGTTGGGATAGTGGTCTTTCATGCCTCTTGCTGATGTCTTTAGCCTGCTCGTTTTGGGCCAGGGTAAGTCCGGTCTTGATGTCGCTCGCTGGGCGCTTGCGCATCCCGAGCGCGTGAGTGCCGTTACCGTATACGGTGGCGGCACGTCCGAGCCCAATGATGCCACGCGCTCGCTCGAGGCTCACGGTGCATCGTTTGTCTACGGAACCGAGCAGGTCGAGGGCGCGTTTGATGTATGCGTGACGTGTCCGGGTATCTCGGAGTTCTCGGCATTCTTTAAGGCTGGTCGTGATCACGCTGCCCAGATTATGGGTGAGCCCGAGTTTGCCTACCGCCTGTCTCCCCAAAATTGGATTGCCATTACGGGCACCAACGGCAAGACGACTACCACGTCGCTGACCGATTACCTGCTTAAGGCGGCGGGCGAGGCTAGCGTTGCTGTTGGCAATATCGGTGAGCCTCCGGTGAACGAGATCGATGGCCGTGCGCATAACGAGTGGTTTGTGGCGGAGCTTTCGAGCTATCAGATCGCAACGAGTCAGGAGCTTCACCCCCGTGTGGCGGTGCTGCTCAACATTACCCCCGACCATCTGGGCTGGCATAAGAGCCATAAGAACTATGCGCTCGCCAAGATTAAGCTCTTCGAGAATATGGTCGACGATGACCTGGTGATTGTCGATGTCGAGGATGCCGGCATTCACGAGTTCGATGAGTATATCTATGTTCCGGGCCGTCGCATCTGCAAGGTTGCTTTTGACGAGCCTACGGGCGAGGACGCCGCATTTGTGCGCGATGGCAAGATGGTCGTTCGCCTGAAGGGCGTCGAGACCCCGCTCGTCGATATTTCCGAGCTTAAGATTTCGGGCCATCACAATGTAATCAATGCCCTGTGTGCTGCTACGGCGGCTTTGACGGTCGGCGCCGATGTTGATGGTGTGTGTCGCGGCCTGGCCTCATTCCAGCCGCTGGAGCACCGCGTTGAACCCTGTGGCGAGATCGATGGCGTGCGCTACGTCAACGATTCCAAGGCAACGAACACCGATGCGGTCGAAAAGGCACTGACGGCGTTTCCCGATGACGATGTGATCTTGCTGCTCGGCGGTCACGATAAGGGCACGCCGCTCGAGTCCTTTGCCCGCGTTGTGATGAACAACGTTCGCTCGGTGGTTTGCTTTGGCGACGCGCGCGAGCGCTTTACCGCCGCCATGGACGAAGCGGATGTCGACGGCGATGTTGATATCGCCCAGGCCGACGACCTGCGCGATGCCGTGGACGTTGCCCGTTCGCTCTCGAGCCGCGGCGATGTGATCTTACTGTCGCCTGCCTGCTCTTCGTTTGATGAGTTTTCGGGCTACGAGGAGCGCGGCCGCGTGTTTAAGGACTATGTGGCCCAGCTTGCCGCTGCGTCCAATACACAAATGGAATAGGGGTTGCCGGTGAGAGAGGAGAGCCCCCGACAGAACATGAGGAGGCCCGACTCGGACCGTGCTTCCTCGCAACACAGCACGCCGCGCGCCGGTCGTGGCACGCAGGGCATCGGCGAACGCTATATCGCTGGCGTCCCCGCGCGCATCATGCGACCCCGCCTGGTCTTTTTGACCTGTCTGTTCTCGCTTGTCTGTTTTGGCCTGCTTATGGTGTACTCGGCTTCTTCAGTCGAGGCACTTCACGAGAACGGCTCCGCGACCTACTTTTTGTTTCGGCAGTTTATGTTCACTGTCGTCGGTGTTGCTGCCCTCGAGTTCATCGCGCGCGTTGCACCTGATAGCTGGTTTGGCGAAGGGGCGCTTAAACTTGCTCTGATCGCTATGATGATCTTGCTGCTTGCGGTGTTCCTTGTCGGTAGCGGCAGCCGTGGCGCTACGCGTTGGCTGAGCATTGCCGGCATTCAGTTTCAACCATCGGAGTTTCTCAAGCCGTTTGCCATTGCCTATTCGGCCATCATGCTCGACCGCGTGTTTTCGCCCGGTGGCAACATCAATGAGTTCTTTAAGAACATGGGTCTCTATTTGGGCCCTTCGATTTTCTTGATTTTTATTCAGCCTGACTTTGGCACCATCCTGATTATTCTGTTGACGATCATGTGCATGGCGCTCTTTGCCGGCCTTGACCCAAAATTCATTATCGGTGCGATTCTTGCCGGCGTCGTCATCATCGTGATCGCTCTTGTCGCCGAGCCGTACCGTATGGTGCGCATTCAGGTTCTCTTGAACCCTTGGGCAGATGAATATGGAGACGGCTACCAGGCAACGCTCGCCATTATGGCGTTTGCCTCGGGCGGATTGTGCGGCCGCGGTATCGGCAATTCAACCATGAAGTACTCGTATTTGCCCGAGGCGCACAACGACTACATCCTGGCCATTATTGGCGAGGAGGTTGGCTTTTTGGGGACGCTGCTGTTTTTCTTGGTGTTTGCGATGCTGATCTACTCGGCGTTTCGAATCGCCGAGCAGGCTACCGATCGTCGTGGGGCGCTCATGGCTTCGGGCTCTGCGGTTATCCTCGCGGTGCAGTTTTTGATTAACGCGCTGGGTATTCTCAACGTGTTTCCCATGACGGGTAAGCCGCTGCCGTTTATCAGCTATGGCGGCTCGTCGATTATCGTGTCGCTCATGCTCGCCGGGCTTATCTTGCGCGTCTCGCACGAGAGCGCTCGACGCGATGAATACGATCGTCGTCGCGATAACTTTGCCGTTATGGACGAGAGCACTGCCGGTGTTCCCCATACACGTGGGGAGCGCTCGTCGCGTGGCGGTTTTACCGTCTTGAACGGTTTTGCTTCAGAGTCGGATGCCCGTCCCCGCCCGCGCTCGGCGCCGCAGGGTCGCCCGCAACGACCGACGCCGCGCAATACGGGTGGCGGATATAATCGAATCGACCTGAATTCGGACCCGTCGGCGCGCTTGCGCACCGACGACCAGGGGCCGCGCGTACGAAGGGACTACCATGACCGATAAGATGACCGTTGCTATCGCAGCCGGCGGCACGGCGGGACATATCAATCCCGCACTCGCCTTGGCCGAGGAGCTACGTGACCGTGGCCACCACGTTGTGTTTGTGGGTCAGTCGCATAAGCTCGAGGGTCGTCTGGTTCCCGAGGCAGGGTTCGATTTTGTGCCGATTACGGTTACGGGCTTCGACCGCTCTCGCCCTTGGACGGCATTGAGCTCGCTGTGGCGCGTCTATAAGGCGAAGCGCGCGCTCGGCAGCCATTTTTCCAAAGCCTGTAAGCCCGATGTCGCTATAGGTTTTGGCGCCTATGTCGAGGTCCCGCTTCTGGGCTGGTGCAAGGACGCGGGCATTCCGTATCTGCTGCACGAACAGAATTCCGTCCCGGGCCTTGCTAACAAGATGATGAGTCCCCATGCCGCTCGCGTTTGCATTTCGGTGCCGGCAGCGCGTTCCGTGTTTGAGCGCGAGGGCGATCCCGATCATGTGCTCATGACCGGCAACCCCGTGCGCCGTTCTGTGATCGAGGGAGATCGGGTTCGCGGCCGCAGAGCCCTCGATGTGCCCGAGGACGCCACGCTCCTGCTGGTCTTTGGCGGCTCACTTGGCGCCCAGCATCTTAATGAGCGCGTGGCTTCGCTTAAAAACGAGTTGCTCTCGCGTGAGAATCTTTATGTTTTGCATTCGACGGGCGCCGATGGCTTTGAGGACACCAAGCGTGCCCTTGCTCTGACGCCCGAGGAGGCGAAGCGGTATCGCGTCCAGCCCTACATCGACAATATGGGCGATATGCTGGCCGCGGCCGATTTGGTCCTCTCGCGCTCGGGCGCTTCGAGCGTTGCCGAGATTGCGGCCCTTGCCGTTCCTTCAGTCCTGGTGCCGTATCCGCATGCGACGGCCGATCATCAGACCACCAATGCCCGCTATCTGGTCGATGCCGGTGCCGGCGTGCTCTGCGCCGATGCCGATATCGATACCCAGTCGTTTGCCGATGAGCTGCTGCATCTTATCGATGATGTGCAGGCGCGCGATGCCATGCGCCAGGCGGCTCGCGGTTTGGCCCAGGACCGCGCTGCCGTCCTTTTGGCGGACGCGGTAGAAGGATTGCGTTAGTTAGACGGGATATCGCGGGTCGCCCTCGCGCGGATGCGGTAGGTGCGGTACAGTAGACGGGTTACAGGCAGTGTTTACGCAAGGAGTACACGAGCACATGGCTGATTCCCAGACTGCAACCTCCGCGCCCGATTTCAAGAGCGCCCATTTTATCGGTATCGGTGGCGCCGGCATGAGCGGCATCGCCCTCGTCCTTCACGAGCGCGGCTATGTCGTTACTGGCTCCGACCTTAAGACGTCTCGCTATATTCGCCAGCTTACCCGTGCCGGCGTGAAGGTGCATGTGGGCCATGAGGCTGCCACCATCGACGAGGTCAAGCCCGACGTTGTCGTTGTCTCTACCGCTATTCCCGAGTCCAACCCCGAGCTCGTCCGTGCGCGCGAGCTGGGTATTCCCGTGTGGCCTCGCGCCAAGATGCTCTCGGCGCTGGGCCATGGCTACACCACCGTCGCCGTTGCCGGCACTCACGGCAAGACCACGACCTCTTCGATGTGCGCCACCATGCTCGACCGCATGGGTCTGGACCCCAGCTTCCTGATCGGCGGCATTGTCGAGGGCTACGATACCAACGGCAAGAACGGCTCGGGCGACTATTTTGTCGCCGAGGCGGATGAGTCCGACAGCTCCTTCCTGTTCCTTAACCCCAACGTGGTCATCGTGACCAACGTCGAGGCCGACCATCTCGATCACTACTCGGGCATCGAGGAGATCGAGGCCACCTTTGCCAAGTTTATGAGTCTGGTGGGCGAGGACGGCACGGTCATCGTCTGTGGCGAGGACCCGCATCTGGTCGATCTTGCCAGGTCGACCGGTCGCCGCGTGCTTTCCTACGGTTTTGCCGAGACCAACGACATCGTCTGCGTGCATCCGGACGTCCAGGGCATCCAGAGCGACTTTGTCGTCCGCTTTGAGGATGGCACCGAGCACGCCGTCGAGATTAAGAGCAACCCCGGCCGCCACAATATGCTCAACGCCACGGCGGTTCTTACGGTCGCTCATGTTCTGGGGCTCGATATCGACGCTGCCGCAAAGGCGCTTTCGAGCTTTGAAGGTGTCCGTCGTCGCTTTACCCATGTGGGCGATATCAATGGTATTACCGTGGTCGACGACTACGGCCATCACCCCACCGAGGTCAAGGCGACCCTCGCCGCCGCTTCGTCGCTTGGCTACAAGCATGTCGACGTCGTGTTTCAGCCGCACCGCTACTCGCGTCTGCAGGCTCTGTGCGACGACTTTGCCGATGCCTTCGCCAATGCCGACAAGCTGCTGTTGATCGACGTGTTCTCTGCCGGTGAGATGCCTATCCCGGGCGTTACGTCCAAGATGCTCGCCGACACCGTGCGCGCCAAGCACCCCGGTAAGGAGGTCGTGTACTGCTCGAGCCGTCTTGAGCTCAACGAGGAGCTCGAGAAGATGGTGGGCGAGGGCGATTTGCTGCTTACCATGGGCGCCGGCGACGTCACGACGGTCGGCCCCGAGTTCATCGAGTATCTGACTGCCAAGAAGGACGCTTAAACCCCATGGGTCTGTTTAACGCCGTCATGGCGCTTTCGGGCATGATCGATACAGACGTAATCGAGGATGAACGCCTCGCGCGCCATACGAGCTATCGTATCGGCGGCAAGGCGGACCTCTTTGTAACGTGTCACAGCTATCATGCCCTGCGTCGCGCCGTGGCGGTGCTCGACCGTGAGCAGGTGCCGTGGGTCATTATCGGCAAGGGGTCTAATCTGCTTGTTGCCGATGCGGGCTACCGCGGTGCCGTTATTTCGTTGGGGCGCGAGTTTCAGCGTACGGTTGTCGCCGAGGACGGTTGTACGCTGACGGTCGGTGCGGGCGTGATGTTCGCTCGCCTGGTCAACGACGCGCTGTCGCGCAGCCTTTCGGGCCTTGAGTTTGCGGTCGGTATTCCCGGCTCCGTTGGCGGTGCCGTGTCCATGAATGCCGGCACGCGAACCGAGTGGATTGGTTCGCTGGTCGAAGATATCGTTACATTTGACCCGGGCTCCGGAATCAAGCATTACGCGGGTTCAGAGATCGCTTGGGGCTACCGTGAATGCAGTTTGCCACGCAACGAGATTATTCTGGAATGCGTGCTCAAGCTCAAACCTGCGCCCAAGGCCGATATCCGTGAGCGTATGGAGCGGTACCTGACGCGGCGCAAGCGCACACAGCCCATGGGCTGTGCATCCTGCGGGTCGGTCTTTCGCAACCCGCCCGATGCGAGCGTGGGAAAGCTCATCGAGGATTGTGGATTAAAGGGTTTTTCGGTTGGCGGCGCGGAAGTTTCGCCCGTACACGCTAATTTTATCGTTAATAACGGAACCGCCTCGGCCGATGACGTGGCCGCGGTTATCAGACATGTGCACGGAAAGGTGAGGGAGGCGTATGGCATCGAGCTCAGACCGGAAGTTAAATTCCTCGGCTTCTAGAGCATCGAAACCAACCTTCCGCCGCGCCGGAGGGCGTTCCGGCGCGTCGTCTCAGCCTCAACGTAAATCCGTCATGCCTTCTAAGCCTGCCGGGTCCGTGCGGCCTGCCAAGCGTCCGGTTGCCGGCTCACAGCTTGGCGGACGCTCCGCGGCCAAAAAGGTTGCTCGTCCCGCGGCACGCCCCTCGGTGACGCCCAAACCGGCGACGGGTGCCAAGCCTTCTCGTCCCATGGCGTCGGCCAAGCCCTCGTTGGGGGCAAAGGCGACGCGTCCCGGTCGCGCGCTGGGTGCATCTAAGCCACGTATGCTGACGTCGGTGTCGGCCTCCGCAAAACCGCAATCGGGCAAAAAGGGCTCTACTCCGCTGTCGTCGGTCGGCGCCCTGGCAAATCATGCGGTGGGTGCCGCTTCTGCCGTTAAGGGCAAGGGCAAAATCGTGGGCGGCATCCTTGCCGCTCTGGCAGTGCTTGCGGTCGTTGCCGTCGTCGTCATTAACTCGGGTCTGTTCGCAGCCACCGATATTCAGATTCGGGGCAGCGAGCATGTGACCAAGCACGATGCCATCCAGTTGATCGATCTGCCCGAGAACACGTCGCTGTTCAATGTGAATCCCGACCAGATCACCGAGGGCCTCAAACAAAATCCGTGGGTCTCGGGCGTGGATGTCCAGCGTCAATTTCCCCATACACTCATCATCACGCCGACGGAACGCAAGGTTATCGCAATCGCCTACATTAGCTCCGACGATCTTGCATGGGCGATCGGGGACGATGACACATGGATTGCACCGCTGTCTACCTCGGTCGATGTCGACGACCAGGGCAATGTCACCACAACGGGGGAGGGTGCCAATACTCTAAATGGCATCGATGCCGCCCTAGCGCTCGCCAAGCATTACGGTGCCGTGCTTCTGACCGATGTCTCGGCCGATGTCGCACCGGTTTCGGGGCAAGCGGTCAACTCCAAGGCCGTCAAGGCCGGCCTAGATTACGTTCGCGGTTTCTCGAGCGAGTTCCTGGGCCAGATCAAGGATATTTCCACGCCCTCGGTCGAGGCCATCTCGGCGAACCTCGATAACGGTATCGAGGTGTCGCTCGGAGATTCGGATGACATTGCCAAAAAGGAGCGCATCGTTACCAAGCTGCTTTCGCAGGTGGAGGGCGTGACGTATATCAACGTTCGGTCTCCTGGCAACTATACGTTTAGAAACGCGCCGACCTCGTAGCGTCTTCCAACCTTTGTTGACAGGGTATACCGCGCCGTTTATCTGGTTTGTTTGGTTTTCACCGTCAATTATTTGACTGATACGTTCATAATGTGCAAACATAATACGGTTTACCTTTGCATTTACTTTCAACTTGAAGGTTAATGTGCGCAGGGGTCAACCCATGCTATGGCTATAACCTTTGTTCGGAGGACCGACATGCACGAGACAGAGATCAACAACTACCTTGCCGTCATTAAGGTGGTCGGCGTCGGCGGCGGCGGTACCAACGCGGTCAATCGAATGATCGAAGAGGGCATCCGCGGCGTCGAGTTTGTTGCCATCAACACCGATGCTCAGGCACTCGCGATCTCTGATGCCGATATCAAGGTGCACATCGGCACCGACCTGACCCGCGGCCTGGGCGCTGGCGCCAACCCCGAGGTCGGCCGTAAGGCCGCCGATGAGTCCCGCGACGACATCGCCGAGGCGCTCGCTGGTGCCGATATGGTGTTCATCACCTGCGGCGAGGGCGGCGGCACCGGTACCGGCGCTGCTCCCATCGTTGCCGATATCGCGATGAACGAGGTCGGCGCGCTGACCGTCGCCGTCGTGACCAAGCCCTTTACCTTTGAGGGCCGCAAGCGCAAGAAGAGCGCCGAAGAGGGCATTAAGACGCTCTCCGACTGCGTCGACACCATGATCGTTATCCCTAACGACAAGCTGCTCGACATCGCCGAGAAGAAGACCACCATGCTCGAGGCCTTCGCAATCGCCGATGGCGTCCTTTCCCAGGGTACCCAGGGCATCACCGACCTCATCACCGTTCCCGGTATCATTAACCTGGACTTCGCCGATGTTAAGACCATCATGAAGCAGGCCGGTACCGCTATGATGGGCATCGGTACCGCTTCTGGGGACACCCGTGCCGTCGACGCCGCCCAGCAGGCTATTTCCAGCCCGTTGCTCGAGAGCTCCATCGATGGTGCCACTCGCGTGCTGCTTTCCATTGCCGGTTCCAAGGACCTGGGCATCCAGGAGATCAGCGACGCCGCCGACGTTGTCGCCAATGCCGTCGACCCCGAGGCCAACATCATCTTCGGTACCGTTGTCGACGAGTCCCTGGGCGATCAGGTGCGTATTACCGTTATCGCTACGGGCTTCTCCGACTCCAACGTCAACCGTCAGGACGAGCTCTTCGCTGCTCAGCAGTCTCAGAGCAAGGCCGCTGCCTCCGCTGAGCCGCAGCGCACCGCTCCGGCCACCAGCCCGGCTCAGGCTGCCCCGACTCGCAACGTCGGTGGTACCGAGCTTCCCAACTTTGGCAACGACCAGTTTGAGCTTCCCGACTTCCTCAAGCGCGGCAGCTTCTAGTTCGTTTTTCTCAACGACCTACATGGGGTGCGTCCGATTGGGCGCACCCCTTTTTGTTGTGTTTCGCCTTTGTAAACGAAAACCTCCAATCTCCTTACGTTCCCCTTACGTTTGGTTCCTACCGCTGCGGGTATCCTTTTGATGAAGTATGGCAGCCGTATGACATGGACTGCAGCGGCGTCGCCGCGATACTTGTGTTATTAGGAGGCTTTAGTATGGCAGCACGTGCGGACAGCGTTTCGCGTGTCGACCATGATGGAGTTACGTTGGTGGAGGGTGCGACGCACGATGTTCGCTTTGCCTTCACCGAACGCGCCGGCGGTGTTTCCGAAGATGCGTACTCCTCACTCAATCTGGGCTCGCATGTTGGCGATGACCCCTTTGCCGTTCAAGAAAATCGTCGCCGCGCACTCGAGGCCATAGGGGCCGCCGAGTGCGAGCACAACCTGCTTGTTCCCAATCAAGTACACAGTGACCATGTCGTGACGGTGACCTCGAACGGTGCCGATGATCTCGAGAACATTCGCGAGCAGATTGCCGAGGGCTGTGATGCCATTGTCTGCACGGCCCGTGAGGTGCCCGTGATGCTCTGCTTTGCCGATTGCGTTCCCGTGGTGCTGGTGGCTCCCGGCGGCTTTGCCGTGGTGCACTCTGGCTGGAAAGGCACGATAACGCGCATTTCCGCCAAGGCGTGCCAAGCGCTCTGCGAGGCGGCTGGCTGCAAGCCGGACGACATCTCTGCCTACATTGGGCCCCATATTCTGGGTGACGAGTACGAGGTGTCTCAAGAACTTATGGACCGCTTTGCCGCCGAGTTCGCGTGCATCGATGCTACCGCTTCCCGTATGCTCGATCTTTCCGCCGCCATTCGCGAGGCGCTTATGGACGCCGGCGTCGATGCAAGTAGCATTGTGGACACCAAGCTTTCCACCGTTCGCCAGAACGATCGTTTTTATTCCTACCGCAACGAGGGCGGCACCTGCGGGCGCCATGCTGCAATCGGCGTGATGCTATGAGAAAGATCGCATCGGTCATGAGCGCGGCAGCGCTCATGCTCACGCTGTGCGCCTGCTCCTCGGGGTCTTCCGCATCTTCTATTACCGTAGCCGGCTCGACCACGTGCCTTCCCATTGCCGAGATCGCAGCCGAGGGCTTTAAGGAAGAGACCGGCATCGACGTGCTCGTCTCCGGCCTTGGCTCCTCTGCGGGTATCGAGGCCGTCAGCAACGGCACGGCCGACATCGCCAGTTCGTCTCGTGGCCTCAATGCCGACGAGCAGGATTTGGGCTTGACCCCGATCGTAATCGCGCACGACGGCATCGCAGTCATCGTGAACGACGACAACCCGGTCGACAACCTCTCGACCGAGCAGCTCCGCGATATTTATGCCGGCAAGATCACCAACTGGAAGGAAGTCGGCGGAGAGGACCTGAAGATTCAGGTTATCAACCGCGATGAGGCGTCCGGTACGCGCGAGGCCTTTCGTACCATCGTAATGGACGGCACGTCGTTCGATCGCCGCTCGGCCGTTCTTTCGGGCACGGGTCAGGTACGCGATGTCGTGTCCCGCTCGCGTGGCGCCATTGGCTACATCTCGCTGGGTTTTGTCGAGAGCCTCAACGCCACGACCTCGGTTAAGGCCGTTTCGGTCAACCATGTCGAGGCATCCGAGAAGACGGTCGCAAGTGGCGGCTATCCCATCTCGCGCGACCTTTACTTCTTTGTGAAGGGTACGCCTTCGCAGCAGGCGCAGGACTACATTGACTATGTGACGTCCGAGAAGATGGACAAGCAGATTCGCGAGGCGGGCTTTATTCCCGTCACCAACGACGGAAAGGGGAGTGAGTAGCGTGGAAGCACAGGAAACCCCCCAGATTGAGCAGGAGGCTCAGGCGCCCAAAAAGCGTGAGTTGGCGTTGGTGTCGCGCAGCACCTATCTTAAGGAGAAGGCGTTGCAGTGGATCTTTTTTGCCTGCGCGTTCTTGGCGGTCGTCACCGTTATCCTGATTTTTGTCTTTACCACGTACTCGGCGCTGCCGGTCTTTACCGACATCGGTCTGGCGGACTTCTTTAGCTTTACGTGGGCGCCCTCTGAGGGCCACTACGGCATCATGTCGCTGCTGGCGGGCTCTGGTCTGGTGACGGTCGGTGCGCTCGCCATGGGCGTACCCCTGGGTGTGGGTACGGCCGTGTATCTGGTCGAGATCGCCAGTAAGCGTGTGTGCAGGCTCATCAGCCCCGCCGTCGACCTGCTGGCGGGCATTCCCTCCATCATTTACGGCTTCTTTGGCATGGTCATCATTCGTCCGTTTATCGCACAGCTGACCGGTGGCCTTGGCTTTGGCGCGCTGACGGCGTGGTTCGTGCTCGCCATCATGATCGTTCCGACCATCACGACGCTCACCATCGATGCCCTTAATTCCATTCCCATGGGCATTCGCGAGGCGTCCTATGCCATGGGTGCCACCAAGTGGCAGACCATCTACAAGGTCGTGCTGCCTGCAGCCAAGCTGGGCATTGTCGATGCAATTGTCTTGGGTATGGGGCGTGCCATCGGTGAGACTATGGCCGTGCTGATGGTCGTGGGCAACGCCCCGGTCATTCCGGATAGCATCTCGAGCCCCATCTCGACGCTCACGAGCCAGATCGCGCTCGACATGAGCTATTCCTCGGGCCTGCATCGCTCGGCTCTGTTTGGCATGGGCGTGGTTCTGTTTATCATCTCCGCTGCACTGGTGGGTATCGTCCGTCTGATTTCCAAGAAGAAGAGGGGGTAGGCTATGTCCGATTCCGTTGACACGACGGTCGATACGACCTCGTCGCGCGAGCGCATCAAGCGTGCCCTTTCCCATGGCAAGAAGGGCCGTATCGACAAGGACCTCTCCAACAAGATCATGCTCGGCGTGTTTCGCGCCGCGGCGTATATCACCACGTTGGTGTTGGTCGCCATCATCGCCTACGTGGTCATCAACGGTCTGCCGCATATCTCGCTCGACTTCATCTTTGGCTGGCCGCAGGGCGTAAACGCCGAGGGTGGCATCTGGCCCACGATCGTCTCGACCATCTACGTGACGGCGCTCGCCATGCTCATCTGCACGCCGGTTGCCGTCTTGGCTGCGGTCTATCTGGCCGAGTACGCCAAGCAGGGCAAGGTCGTCGACATCATTCGCTATGCTGCCGATGCCCTGGCCTCGGTGCCCTCTATTGTTATGGGCCTCTTTGGCTACGCCTTGTTTGTTGAGGCCATGGGCCTGGGCCTTTCGATGGTTTCGGCCGCCCTGGCGCTGGCGCTTCTGATGCTGCCCATCGTCATGCGCACCACCGAGGAGGCGATCCGCGCCGTTCCGCGCTATATCCGTTGGGGCGCATATGGCCTGGGCGCCACCAAGTGGCAGGTCGTCTCCAAGATCGTGCTTCCTTCGGCCTTTGGCCGCATCGCCACCGGTATCGTCCTTGCCATCGGCCGCGCCATCGGCGAGACCGCCGTGGTGCTCTACACCATGGGTCAGGCCATCAACCTGCCTATTTCGCCGCTCGATTCCGGTCGTCCCATGACCGTTCACCTCTATTTGCTTGCCAATGACGGCATCAACATGAACGCAGCCTACGGCACCGCGCTTTTGCTGATGGCGATTATTCTGGCCTTCAACCTGTTTGCGCGTTATCTGTCGCGCAAGCGCCGCTAGTTAAGGAGTCCCATGTCCGTCTATCAGTCCGCTCCCACGCCGGAGCAAGCGGCCATCACGGCCAAGGATTTCAACTTTTGGTACGGTGACTTTCATGCGCTGACGGGGCTCGACCTCAACATCGCCAAAAATGCCATCACCTCGTTTATCGGTCCTTCGGGCTGCGGTAAATCGACGTTTTTGCGCTGCATCAACCGCATGAACGACCTTATCGAGGGCACCCGCGTCGAGGGCACCATGACGCTCGACGGCAACGATATCTATGCCGAGGGCGTCGACCCGGTCGACCTTCGCCGTCGCGTGGGCATGATCTTTCAGCAGCCCAACCCGTTTCCCAAATCCATCTACGAGAATGTCGCTTTTGGCCCTCGTCTGCAGGGCGTGACTAGCAAAAGCGACCTCGATGACATCGTGGAAGAATCGCTCAAGCGCGCCAACCTCTGGAAAGAGGTATCCAATCAGCTCAATAAGGATGGTTTGGCGCTCTCGGGCGGTCAGCAGCAGCGTCTGTGCATCGCACGTGTGCTTGCGGTGCAGCCCGATGTCCTTCTGATGGACGAGCCCTGCTCCGCCATCGACCCTACGTCCGTCTCCAAGGTCGAGGATTTGATGGCCGAGCTGGCGCCCGAGATGACGATTATCATCGTCACACATTCAATGCAGCAGGCAGCTCGTATTAGCGACTACACCGCCTTCTTCTTGCAGGAGGTTGCCGGCGAGCCCGCCACGCTCATCGAGTATGGTCAAACCGACGCGATCTTCACCAGCCCGGTGGATTCGCGGACGGAAGACTATATCACCGGCCGCTTTGGCTGATCGGCGCGACTAGTCCCAAGCCGATCGGACCTGGTCCGGTGCGTATTCACTGTGCGGGCGGCATGACCGCACCCAACTGATTGGAGTGAACCATGCGCAAACTGTTTTCCCGTCAACTCGTCGAGGCTCGTCACGAGATGTTGAGCATCTACGAGGCTGTAGACCTGGCTCTTCACGACGCCGTGAAGGCCTATGTGACCGACGACCGCAAGCTCGCCACCAAGACCAAGAAGCGCACGCTTTCGATTGACGCGCGCTGCGCCAACTTGGAGGCCGTGTGCTACAACCTGATCGCTACGCAGTCGCCGGTCGCCTCCGACTTCCGCTTGCTGCAGACGATCATCTACGTCGACTTTAACCTGCAGCGCATGACCGATAAGGTTCGCCAGATCTGCCGCGCCACGCGTCACATGGTCAAGGCCGACATCTCGCTGCCTCAGGAACTCGTCGGTACGGTTGAGGCCGAGGCCGAAGCTGTTTACCAGGTGCTGGGTTCGTCGCTGTCCGCGCTCGTCACTAACGACATGTCCATCATCTGCAACCTGGCCGTCGAGGACGAGCCGGTGCATGCGGCGTACGAGAAGTTCTTCCACACCTTTAATCGTATGGATACGGGCGATTTTATGGACGACGACAGCAACTATGACGATCTGCGTCGCGCCATCATGGTTTCGCGCCACCTCGATCGCATCGCCTCGATTTCCATCGATGCCGCCTGCCGTCTGACCTTCCTTTTGACCGGCCAGCGTATGACTGCCGGCGATATCGCCCGTACGGACGAGGACGAGCTCGAGAGCATGCGCGTGCCTTCGGGCGAGGGCGTCATCATGAGGCCTGCCGTGGATGCACGCTTTGTTGCCAAGGTGCCCGCTAACGAGGTGAGCGAGGGACTTCGCTACCTGTTGGATCATCTTGAGGACGAGGATGATGGTGAGGACGACGAGGAGTAGGGTAGCCTCGTTCGTCAAAAGATTGTAAATACCTAAGGGAGCGCGGCCTTGCGGATGCGGGGCCGCGCTCTTGCGCTAGCATGGGACTACTTGTTGTGCTGTTAGCGGAGGCGATTGGCAATGGATAACTATTTGAATGTAATGCGCGCTCGCCGCGAGCAGATACTCGAGCGTTTCTATGCCGCGCTCGATCGCGCTGGGAGGCCCCGCGATGCCGCGCGTTTGATTGCCGTGTCCAAGACCGTCGGCGTCGATGAAACCATCGCGGCCATCCAGGTGGGGTATCGCCATTTTGCCGAGAACCGCCCGCAAGAACTCGTCCGCAAGCTCACGGGTCTGGCGGAGCATCCGGAGCTGCCCGAGGTGCGCTTCGACATGATTGGCAACCTTCAGACCAACAAGATTAACGCGGTGTTGGGCTCCGCCGAGCTGATTCATTCGGTTGGTTCGCTTCATTTGGCGCAGGCGATCTCGAGCCGTGCCATTCGCAAGATCGAAGCTGGCGAGCTCGCCGCCCCCCAGCAGGTGCTGATCGAGGTTAACGTAAGCGGCGAGGAGTCCAAGGGCGGTTTTTCGCCCGATGAGATTCGTGGCGCTGCCGGCGAGCTTGCGGAACTTGAGGGAATTTGTGTGCAGGGCCTTATGACTATGGCCCCTCGGGGGAACAAGGATGTGGCGCGTCGCACCTTTGCCGGGCTGCGAGAGCTGAGGAATGAGCTGGAGGCGGCGCATCCCGATCTGAGGCTGCCCGAGCTTTCTTGCGGCATGAGCGAGGACTTTGAGCCTGCCCTTGAGGAGGGCTCTACGCTCGTTCGCCTGGGCAGGGTAGTATTTAGCCCGGAGTTTGCAGTAAAATAGGGCTCTGAAGTGCGCACTGGTTTACAGAGCGCCTGCACTAAACCGTGAGAGGACACAACCATGGGCTTCCTTGACGAGATTAAAAATAAGATGCACCTGGGCGGCCAGCAGGGTTACGACCAGGGCTATGACCAGGATGACGACTACGGCTACGATGACGGCTACGACGATGGCTATCAGAACAACGGTTACAGCGGCGCCTCGGGCGAGGGCTTCTATCCCCAGGACGAGCCGAGTAACGGCCTGCTGGGCCAGACGCGCCGCGGTGAGGCCGAGTCTGTAGCGGTGTACACGCGCTCCGGCCAGCTGGTCGGCGATGACTCCCGTCATGCAACAACGTACAATCCGCCGTCGCGTTCTCAGGATAGTGTCGCGGGTGGCTATCGTCCCGGCGCTTACGACACGCCGTCGAGCTATGCCGAGAGCGCTCGCGCTCGCGCCGCGGCACCTGCGCCCGCTCCTGCGCCGAGCGACGCCCCGGCCTATGCGAGCAACATCATTAACGCCACGCCGCAGCTGCCTGCCTATGTTCTGCGTCCCGAGAGCTATGACGATGTCGAGACCGTTGTCCGCCGTGTGCGCACCAAGCAGCCCGTTGCGCTGATTTTTGTTGGCGTTCGCACCGAGGTCGCCAAGCGTGTCCTGGACTTTAGCTATGGCTTTGCCTGCGGCCTGGGCGCTACGGTCAAAGAGGTGGGCGATCGCGTGTTTATGGTGCTGCCCGCCGGCTGCGAGGTCAAGGATTCGGACCTCAAGAAGCTGCGCGCCGACGGCTACCTTAAGTAAACCCAAGACGAGGAGATTCCCATCAACATCTACACCATTGTTCAGCTGGTCAACACGCTGTTCAACTTCTACTCCACGCTCATTGTGGTCTATTGCTTTATGACGTGGATTCCCATGAAGCAGGGCGGCCTGCTGCAGGATATCGCCGCGGTGCTCGATAGCGTCTGCGGTCCGTGGCTCAACCTGTTTCGTCGGTTTATTCCGCCGATGGGTGGCGTTGATTTTTCGCCGGTCGTTGCAATTATTGCGTTGCAGTTGGTGCAGAGGCTGATTCTGCAGCTTCTTATAGGTATACTCGTATAGAACTGGCTCAGTAACTCATGTCGGGCGCCCAGCGCCGAGGCGATGAAAAAGGAGAACTTGTTATGGCTATTACCCCTGCTGACATCCAGGCTCAGACTTTCTCTGAGGCCAAGCGCGGCTATGATCCCGCCGAGGTCGACGTCTTTTTGGAGACGCTGTCCTCCGAGGTTGACGCTATGCTTGCCAAGATTGTCGATCTTAAGGGTCGTCTGACTGCCACCGAGCAGCAGCTTGCTGACACGCAGGCTCAGCTTGCCCAGGCTCAGGACGCTGCCGCTCAGGCCGTTCCCGCCGCTCCTGTGGCCGCTCCCGCACCCGACTTCTCCGCTCAGGAGCGCCAGATCTCCGCTGCGCTGATCGCTGCCCAGCAGACCGCCGAGGGCATCGTCAACGACGCTAACGAGAACGCTGAGCGCATCCGCAATGAAGCCGACGCCAAGGCCCGCGAGGTCATCCGTCAGGCCCTGACCGAGAAGCAGGCCGAGCTCGAGGAGATCGACCGTCTGAAGGCTTCCCGTGAGGAGTTCAAAGCCGAGTACCTCAAGCTCATCCAGCACTTCATGGACGATGCGCAGAATTCCTTCCCGTCCGACCTTATGGCCTCCACGCCGGTCGGTTCTGCGGCTTCTCCTGCAGTGACCGTTCCCGCCGCCGAGCCGCTGCCTGTCGCTGATCCGGTTGTTCCCGTGGCTGACCCCTTCGCCCCGATCGACAACTTTGCCGCCGACGACCTGGACTAGCGCCAGAGCTACAATCTCGTGCCCTTAAGAGGAGCTCGCGCCTGCGGGCTCCTTTTTTGTGGCTGCATACGGGTTGGGAAACAAAACGCCGAGCTCTGCGTGCGATAGGGCAGAACTCGGCGAAAGGGTGAGCGGTAAAAGGTAGATTTTAGGGCATGCCCAAGAACTACTTGAGGAGGAAGTCGGAGAGGGGAATGGTACGGGCCTCGCGATGCTCGGGATCGGCGATGTGGTCGGCAGGATAGCCGCAGACGAGCATGTGATAGGGATAGACGCCCTCGGCAGGTTGAACCGCTCTCGGGCTAGCTCGGGCTTAAAATGGCATACCCAACACGTTCCCAGGCCTTGCTCCTCGGCCTCCATCATCATTTGATCGCAAACAATCGAGGTGTCGATAGCGCTGGAGTTCATCTGGTCATAGGGGCGAACCCAAGCGTCGTCGGTAACGCTGCAAATGAGGAAGATGAGCGGAGCGCCAAAGATGGACCCATCACGAGCAAACCGAGGCTGACAAGCAGCCGCCTTCTCCAAAAGCTCGGGCGTATCCAACACCATCACACGGGCTGGATGGTTATTGCAAGCAGAAGGAGCAATACGCCCAGCCTCAACAATGACATCCACCACAGCCTGCTCCACAGCCCGATCCTCAAAAGAACGACAAGAATACCGAGCCCGAGCCAAATCCAAATACCCCATACGAGCCTCCAAAGTTAATAAAACAACCCAAAACTAAGCAAAAGGGTACCCAAAGCAACACTCAGCCAAACGTTTAAGGCGGTCCCAAAGTTTCCAATCGGGCCCCAAGGCCCTGCCAACAAAAGCCCCATCGCTTTCAAAGTATCAGCCAAAGTTTCCAATGGTGGTACGTAAGGGAGCGGGCCCGACCACTAATAACCTTTTGAACGACTCTGCTTGCAGCCGGAGTGAAAAAGGTTATTAGTGGTCGGGCCCGCGACCGCCGGGACACGTACCCCCAATTAACTGTTCTTCATGACAATCGAATCCACGACATCGGCCACATTCTCGCAGCAGTCGGCGCAGTACTCCAGGAAAGCGTAGACGTCACGCCAGGCGATGACCTCGAGCGGGTCCTTGCCATTGACGTGCAGGTTGCGCATGGCGTTGATGTAGAGCTCATCGGCCTCGGACTCAATGGTGTTGATCTGGATGACCAGCTCGCGCAGGGTCTTGGACTTGCGGTAATTAGGCAGCTCGACCATAAGGTCCTTCATGGCTCGGCAGGCGTCGGTCACCTTGTGGGCGATGACAATGGCATCGGGGTGGATGCTCTGGATGTTGGTGAAGTAGACGCGCTGCACGACGCCCTCGATACGGTCAAGCACAGTGTCGAGCGAGCAGCTCATCAGGTCCAGATCCTCGCGCTCAAGCGGGGTGATAAAGGCAGTGAGCAGGGCATCCTCGAGCTCATGGTGCTTCTTGTCGGCCGCATGCTCAATCGCATGCATCTCTTCGAGCATGCCGTGGATCTGCGCGGGATCAAAGTTCTCAAAAATCTTGATGAGCAACTCTGCGGCCTGGACAGCAAGGTCGGCGCAGGCGACGTAGTTGTCAAAGTAGAACGAATCGGGTTTCTTTGCCATGAGTGGGTCCTTTCGAGGCGAAGACGGGTGGGCGAGGTATTGCGGTCCGGATGGACGTTCGGTTTGACTAGATGAACATCATGAACAGCTTGGCCATGACAAAGCTGATAAGTCCGCAGGCGGGGAAGGTGAAGAACCAGGTGAACATCATGTCCTTGACGACACCGAAGTTGATCGCCGAGAGGCGCTTGACGGCACCGACACCCATAATGGCGCAGGTCTTGATGTGCGTGGAGGACACGGGGATGCCGGTGAGCGTGGCAAGCAGCAGGTTTGCGGCGCCCGCCAGGTCGGCGGAGAAGCCCTGGTACTTTTCGAGCTTGACCATGCTCTGACCGACAGACTTGATGATGCGCTCACCGCCCACGCTGGTGCCGATGCCCATGGTGGCCGAGCACAGCAGCATGATCCAGATGGGGATGCCGGCGTCGCCGACGCTCGTCTGTCCGCTGGCAAAGGCGACACCTAAAAAGAGCACGCCGATAAACTTTTGTCCATCTTGCGCGCCGTGCATAAAGCTCATGGCCGCGGCACTTGCGATCTGAGCATATTTAAAGAAGACATTGGCACGCCGCCTGTTGGCGGCGGCGAAAAGAATCGAGACGAGCTTGCACAGGACCCAGCCCATGACAAAGCCCAGGCCGATGGAGAGCGCCAGGCCGTAGATGACCTTCATCCACTCGTGGACGTTGACGCTGCTCGCGCCGCCGAGGGCGATAGCGGCACCGGTCAGGCCGGCGATAAGGCTGTGGCTTTGCGAGGTGGGGATGCCAAAACGCGACGCTGTGGCGCCGTAGACGACGATGGAGAACAGTGCTGCGCAGAGGCACGCGAGCGCCATGGTGCTGTTTCCGCCAAAGTCGACGATATGTGAGATGGTGTTGGCGACGCTCGCGTTAAAGTGCGTCATGATGAGCACGCCGAGGAAGTTGAATGCGGCGCTCATGAGAATGGCGGCGCGGGCGGGCATGCAGCGCGTGGTGACACAGGTCGCGATGGCGTTGGGCGCGTCGGTCCATCCATTGACGAAGATGGCGCCGAGCGCGAGGATCACGGTGACGGCAAGGACTGGGTTCGACACAATTTGGCCGAGGAAGGCTGAGAACGTTACGTCCATATATGGGCTTTCTCGAAGTTTGCAGGCACGTTACAGAAACATGATAAATCGTATCACCTCCTGCGGGTTTCTTTACCGAGTTCTGACGGGAGAAGTGAATTTTTTGGCACTAACATTGAATATTTGCCCTGTTGACCGCGGGTGTTCTTTTTGCTAGCACGCCATGAGGACACGGGCGCGCGCCCCAACATCCCAAAACCACAGCCTGTTCGCTTTACAATATGCAAACATGCGTTCGATAATAGGAGGCATGGAATATCGACAGACAGATGGTAAAACTCGACGCGTGCACAAGCAGTATGTGGACGTCGTGGCCCGCATCCTCGCGGGCGGACAAGTCGTGCCGGTTACCGTCTGCTGGGTCGACGGTCGCTGTTTTACGATCGACGAGATTGTCTCATCCACCGGTTTTGGCCTAACGGTTCACGGCATTCGTACGGCAACCTATAAGGTTCGTTTTGGTGGGCATGCGACCGAACTGTATCTGGAAGAACAGGCGCGCGAGCGACCGGATGGCTCGCAGGCCCATCTGATGCGTTGGTGGGTGTGGGCATTCGACCGTACGCTCGAGAGCGGGCGCCGCAGGTAAGAGCGCGCGGCATTCGGGTACAATGGCAGGAATCTTGTCACCTACGGCGCTGTCGCGGCGCTTTTGAGAGGACGATATTATGAACGATATCCAGGGTTATCAGAACGGCCCCATTGAGACCGGCGCAAGCCGTGCCAAGGAGATGTCGCCGCGTGCGTACAACCTTGCCATGTCTGCCCTGATCTTTTTGGGCTTTTGCGCCATGGGTGCCGGTGCTTACTTTACGAGCACCATGGCGTTCGCCCGCATGATGATGAGCGGCGCCGCCTTGCCGCTGGTCTTTGGCTCGTTTATTTTGACCATCGTCGGCATGGTCATGATGTCGGCCGCCGCGGGCAAGCAGTCTGTGGGTCTGTCCCTTGTGGGCTACGTAATCTTTGCGAGTACCTTTGGCCTGACCGCGTCGTTTGGCCTTGCCAATTACGACCTGCCCACCATCAACACTGCCTTTATCGCCACGGCCGCCATCACCTTTGTCTTTGGTGCGCTGGGCGTGACCTTCCCCAAGTTCTTCCAGCGTGTGTACGGCATTGGTTTTGGCATCCTGCTTGCCACGATTCTGGTCGAGATCGTGCTGATGTTTATGGGCGTCTCGCAGTCCATCACCGACCTGATCGTGATCGTGGTGTTCGCTGGCTTTATTGGCTACGACACCTATGTGGCCACGACGGTGCCGCCCACGCTGCCCAACGCCGTGCTCATGGCATCCAACCTGTTCGTGGACATCATCAACGTGTTCCTGCGCATCCTGAACATCCTTGGTCGTCGCGACTAGTGCCAAATTGCAGCGGTGCTTGCGCACGTGTAAATCGATGCGGAAGGCGGTCCTTCGGGGCCGTCTTTTTTGTGCGTGGCGGGGTATCATGGATGGAAAAGCCGATAGCGGCAGAGACCGAGAAAGGTGACCACTTATGGCAGACGTTGACAACAGGAACCGTAACCGCAGACCCAATCGCGCAGGGCAGCCCAATCCCAAGCGCGAGGCCCGTGCCAAGGCCGCCGAGCGTCACGTGGCGACTGTGTCCGAAGCGTGCGCCAAGGATATCGAGCGCTCGCTTGCAGGCGTGCGCGAGTTCGACGGTATGCCTGCCGGCTTTGTCGCGG
>UQUD01000009.1 GCA_900544225.1 uncultured Collinsella sp. | reverse complement strand
GAGGCCTGGTCGCAGCCGACCGCACCGCCCGAGACCACCGTCACCCCCGCCTCGACCGCAACTTTCGCGGCCAGTTCTGCCACGGCCAGGCCGTACGGCGAGGCCTTGCGAGCGCCGATGATGGAGAGCGCCGGCGTCGAAAGCACCTCCGGGTCGCCACGCACGAACAGCGTCTGGGGTACATCAGAGAGCTCCAAAACGGTATCTGGATACAACGCATCACCGGGATGCAGCTCAAAAGTCTCCTCACCCATCACTGATCCCTCCTTCCCTGGTACATCGCCGCCTCGAGCACGTGGTCTTGCGTCACCCGCTCGCTTTCTGCGACATCGGCAATCGTGCGCGCGATGCGAACCAGGCGCACGATGCCGCGCCCCGTGAGATGAGTGCGTTTCGACAGGCCAAGTACGCATTTCTCGGCGGCCTCGTCAAGTGCAAAGGTCGACACGACGCCGTCAATGGACCGTGACTCATCGTGCTCGGCCTCGGCATCCGCATCATCCATACGGGACTCGCGCCAGGCACGAAAAGCCCGACCGCGGACAACGTAGTCGCGCAGCTCGGCCGACGACATGCCCTCGGCGCCCTCGATAATCACCTGCGGATCGGGGCGGGTCACATCGAGCATCAGGTCGATACGGTCGGCCAAGGGACCGCGCAGCTTGGACCGGTAGCGCTCGACCATCGATGCCGAACAGCGACACGGGACCTCGCGATCGCCCAAAAAGCCGCAGGGACAGGGATTGCTCGCCGCAAGCAGCTGAAAGCGCGAGGGAAACGTAAAGGCGCCATCGACGCGCACGATCCTGACATAGCCGCGCTCGATTGGCTGACGAAGCGTCTGCAACACACCGGTGGGAAACTCGGCAAGCTCGTCCAAAAAGAGCACGCCGCCATGGGCAAGGCTGATCTCGCCCGGATGCACCGGGCGCCCCCCGCCAATAAGGCCCGCTGTCGAAATGCTGTGATGGGGACTTCGAAACGGCCGATGCCCCGCAAGCAGGCCATCGATATTCTCACCCAAGACCGAATGGATACACAGCGCCTCTTGCTGATCCTCGACGGAAAGCTCGGGCAAGATACCCGTCATGCGGCGCGCAAGCATGGTCTTGCCCGATCCCGGAGACCCGATCATAAGCAAGCCCAGCTCCCCTGCCGCCGCAAGCGCTATGCCGCGCTTGGCGACCTCCTGCCCCAACACGTCGGCATAATCGAGCTCGGGCTCAAAGGTGGCCTCGAGCACTTCAGAATCCAGATAGTGCCGAGCTGCCTCGCCCATACCGTGGGCAAGCTGCGACAGATGATCGATAAAACCGCAATCGACCCCCGCAAGCGGAACATGCTGGTCGGACCTGCCGGCGATAAAAGAAAGCCCCATGTCGCGAGCCAGCAGCTGGAACGCCACCTCGCCCTTGACGGGAAACACCGTGCCATCCAAGCCGAGCTCGCCGGCAATGAGGCAGCGGTCGAGATTGTCGCGGGGAATCTGCCCATCGGCCGCAAGCACCGCAATGGCTATCGGCAGGTCAAAGCCGCTACCGGTCTTTCGGATATCACCCGGCGCCAGATTGACCGTAATGCCCGAGCGCGGTATCTCGAATCCGGCAGAGCGCATCGCGCAGCGAATGCGCCCACGCGACTCCATGACCTCCATACTCGGGATGCCGAGCATCTGGATGCCCGGGATGCCGCCCGCAAGCGAAACCTCGACCGTGACGGGAATCGCCTCGACGCCGCGGATGCAGGCAGCGTGGACGGCAAAGGTCTCGAACGCCATCACGACACCTGCCAATCGAACGCGTTGTACTGGTGCTCGATCTCGGCGATATGCCCGCCGCGAATGGTGACGCCCACGGCATCGAAGCGGATCGCCTTGAGCGGATAATGCTCCATGAGGTAGCAGCTCGCGATGCGACGGTAGCGCCGCTGCTTTTGGGCATTCACCGCCTCCTCAGGAAACACCCGCGTGTCACAATCCAGCGCAACACGCCTGGTCTTGACCTCGGCCATCACCACCACATCATCAAGCTCGTCGAGCAGCACCAGGTCGGCCTCGCCCTCCGAGCATCGATAGCCTTGTTCCAGCAATGCATAGCCGCGCTCGTTAAAGTAATCGATAGCGATAAGCTCGCCCAGCATACCGAGCTCGCGAGGACTGAGCCCCTTGATAAACTCAGGCGTGATCGACCCACAATCGAGCTCCCCTTCTTCCCAACGCTCCTTGAGCTGCTGCGTCTTGCTCATTTTGCCTGCGGCACACATGGGGTCTCCTTTCCCACTCCCTGCATTGCCTCGATAATGAGGGCAGGTTTCATGCGGGTAAGTACCGGAAGCAAACCGAAAACCAACCAAATGCCGACAAATGAGGGGCCGCGCGCAACAATAGCGTTGCACACGGCCCCTACCAGCAGGTTTATAGAACCCTTAAGGTCCCAGTCTCCACAATTGGCCTAAAAAAGGCGCTCAGTCTGCAGAAAGTTTCCGCAAAAGCTCACACGGTGCAGCGGAGAAAGACCATGTTTGCGAATGGCCTCAATGTGTTCGGGGCTCGCATAGCCTTTCGATTCGGCCAAATGGTACTCGGGATACTCGGCATCGTACTCGACCATCATCTCGTCACGCGTGACCTTTGCCATGATGGATGCCGCGGCGATACAGGCGATCTTGGCATCGCCCTTGACCACGTCGCGCTCATGGGGCACGGCGCCCAGGGGGTTGCCGTCCATAAGCACGCAATCGGGCTCAAGCCCCGTATCGGACACCGCACCCGCGACAGCGGCTCGAATGGCGCGGGCCATGCCCATCTCATCGATATCCGCAGGAGCGATATGGCAAAAGCCGATAGCAGTCGCCACCTCGGCAATCTTCACCGAGAGCAGCTCGCGGCGCGCCGGCGTGAGCTTTTTGGAATCATTGATGCCCCAGATGCGCGGCTCCATCGGAAGACACACGGCACACACGGTCAAGGGACCCGCTACCGAGCCACGGCCCACCTCGTCGACGCCCACGACCACGCCATCACCGCCGAGCTCATGCATAAGCTCGTACATGCCGTTGACGCGCTCGCGTTCGGAAAGTTCCTTGGCATGGCGCTTAAGGGCACGTTCGCAAGCCTTGATCACCTGCTGGCGCGGATCCTCGCGATAATGCTCCACGAGGGCGGGAATCTCCTCGAACGTGGCGCTCGCCAGCTCGCCGGCAACCTGCGATGCCGAAACCGAGCTCGTCATGTTGGCCATATCGGGGCCTCCTTGTATGCAAATCAAATAAAAAGAAGGGCCACCCGAAGGTGACCCTTTTGTCCAAACGAGTGGACAGACGCTGCGATCTTCTTAGCGCTTCTCGGGGATGCGAGCAGCCTTGCCCACCTTGTCGCGGAGGTAGTACAGCTTGGCGCGACGGACGCGACCATGACGGACGACCTCGAGCTTGGCGATCTTGGGGCTGTGAAGCGGGAAGGTACGCTCAACACCGACACCGAAGGAAATCTTGCGGACGGTGAAGGTCTCACGGGCACCGGCGCCGGCCATGCGGATGACGTCACCCTGGAAAACCTGGATGCGCTCGCGGTCGCCTTCCTTAATGCGGTAGTGAACCTTGACGTTGTCGGCAACGCGGACCTGCGGGATGTCCTCGCGGATCTGCTGACGCTCGATTGCGCGGATGTAATCCATGTGCAATTCCTTACTCTTCTAGAGGTGCCGTACCACCTTGGCCGGCACGTAGTTGAACAAACGTATTCGAGTATACACGCCACGACCTTGGCTGCAAGAACTATTTTGCCCGTGCGCAAAAAGACAAAAACACGCACTCTTTCTGCACTTATGCGCCGTCCGCAGCATCAGTCGTCGGCGTCGTCACGGTCGTTCCGGGCGCGATATAGCCGTATTCGAGCAGCACCGAAAGCGCATGCTGCTTCCAGGTGGCAAGCTCGTCGTCATTATAGTTGTCATGGACCCATTGACTCATCGCATCTTCGGCGTCTTGGGGCACCAGGTTCTGGCTGTCCGCCATCAGGTACAGGATGCCCAAGATGTCGAAGTCCTGCTTGGTCATCTCTTCCTTGTTTGATGCGCTGATGAGGCCGTGATCGATGCCGTAGCGGCAGATATCGGTCAAAACGGTAACGAGGCCTGTAGGAATCGGCGAGGCATCCTTCGCGGCAGCGGGCGCGGTGTCGTCAGTCAATGCAGCGGCATCGTCGCTCGCCGGAGCAGACTCGGCCGCGTTCGCATCGGAAGCGGCCTGCTCTCCCTGGGCAGGAGCCGTGCTATCCGTCGTTGTCGAAGAATCCCCTGCGGATGCGGCAGCCGTAACGCTCGCCGGTGTCTCCACGACGGTCGTCATCGGGTCAACGGGCGCGGGGTCGGCGACAACTTCGGCCCAATCGGAATACACGCCGTCAATAAAGGCGCGAACATGGAAGGTGCCCGGCTGCGAGATGGTCATCGTGCCGTCTGTCGCGACCGAAATGCCCTTGCTCTCGAGCTCCTGGGCCTCCCAGCTGCAGACCCTATCGACCTCCTTGCCCGTCGTGTCATATACCGTAGCCGTCAGGCCTTCGATGCCGTTGAGATTTTCCTCGACGCCGACGACGGTCTGTGCCGAGCCCTCGAGTTTGATGCTGCCGTTAAACGGCTCGGGCGCCACGTCACTAATCTTATATTTGTAGGCCGCGGCGTCGATCTCGTCATTGGTCGAGACATGCCCGTTCACGTCCACATAGGTGTCCTCGGGGATAAAGTACTTTACGTAGGCGGTGCCGGCCTTTTTACCCACCACGACTTGTTCATGGGTGACAGGGTCGGTCTGGATCTCGATGACGTCAGACTTGCATTCCTTGCCCTTTTTATCGACCACGCGCCAGTCGCCCGACGACTTCACAAAGCCGTAGTAGTCAACATCGTCCTCGTCCCTTGCGCGCACGCGATAGGAAGAGATGGGGTCTTCGTCTCCAACCGTAAGCCTTCGGGTCTTATCGGTCTGCAGCGACACGAGAATCTTGGAGATGGGCTTAATAGGCTGCGGTGTGCCCAACTGCGTATCGACCGTCACCGACTCAAACGACAGATTGGAACCCGTAATGGACATGGGATAGGTCGCGGCCATGTCATTGAGCACGTTGCACGTGCGCGGGGCGCCGCCGTTGCGCGAGGGCACCTCGCGATCGGCCAGGACCGAATTCCAATCGATGGCGCGCACCATGTGGTTGTTGGTGCGATACGACCAGCTCGTCACGTTTCCGGCGGTGGTATCGTACCCGTCGTCGCCACGATGGGCGATTGAGCGCAGGAACAGGTTCTGCACGGCATCGGTCGACTGATCGCCAAAGGTGGTGTAGAACGAGCGCTGATCATAACCGGCGGTATGGAACTCCTGCACGGCGGCGTTATCGTCGTAGCACTCACCGTTCATGTTAAAGATGATCACGTCGAACGTCACGCCCACCGGCTGGTCATAGTCCTCGGACAGCGTCGTGGTAGAACTCGTCTGCTTGCTATTGACCTGCGTGTGCGCAGGGATCGTCATATTGACGGTAACCGACTGATTGTCCGTTGTGGTGATCGACTGTTCCTCGGTCTTGCTCGCCTCCCACAACTGGGACATCGTGGTTTCGGCCGAAAACGACGTCTCGATCTCCTCGCTCGCTGTTGCGGGCACGCCCAGCGACTCCTTGAGGCTCACCGATGCGCCCCACGAGCCGCCTTTGGAATACGATGCGGATTCAGAAGTGCTCGTGCCGACCGTCTCCTCGGTACCACGGGCGAGCGTGATGCTCTGCGAGGCGTCCTCATAGCCGACGTTAAGTGCCGAGGTAACGAGCTCCTGCTCAGTCTTAGAATCGACAAAGGAATAGCCCGGCGCGTCCTCGGGCGCACAGTTAAGCTTGTTCACGCTGTTGAGCTGCTGAACTCTAAAGTTATAGAACGCGATGCCAAAGCCATTGAAATCGTACTGGTAGGTGCCGCCGAGCTTGTCCACGCACGCGATGGTGGCATAGATGACGTCCTGCTCAGTCGTGTCTTTCGACAGTCCGTCGAGCGGCACGTATTTACGGAAATCGGAGCCCTCCAGCTTGTGACCGATACAGCCGGCGATATCGTCGGTCAAGCGCTCGTAGACCGCATTGAGGCTTTTTGCAGATGTCAGACCACTCTACTTCGATTTGTCGGCACCATCGGAATGCTCACCGTTGCCGCCCGAAAGCGCATCATAGAGATAGATGTAGTGACCCTTACCGAAATCCTTCTCAAAGCCCTTGCCGGCGTGGTCCCAATACAAAAAGTCCCCGGAGTCGTCGCCTCCACCATAGCCAAGGATGTTATAGGCTAGCGATGCCCAGTTGGGCAGCACCTTTTTGACGGCGGCCGTGTAGAACGAGACGTTGTCGTACATCGAGGTACGGCCCTCGAGCTTGCCGTCATCGATATCTACAAACGTGCAGTCGCGATCGTTGACTGTAATGGTGAGCGGGTTGACCACATCGCCATAGAGCTCGTCGCGCGAATCATCCTGAAGGGCGAAACCGGCTGTCGGCATCCCGCAAAGCGCCGTGACCGCAACGACCACCCAGCACAGGGTCATATGTGCTCCCCGACGCGCTCGTTGCAAATACCTGGTGAGGTTTTTCATCGCAGTCCTCCCGTCAGTTGACAATGTATTGAATCAACGTAAAACGCCGCCGCGTCCACAGGGGTCGCGACGGCGCGAAGGGGGGCGAAAAAGGCGCAAATGGAACGCGACTCGGTTAAGCGGAACGCTTAGCCTCGAGCTTGGCCTGGGCGGCAGCCAGGCGCGCGAGGGGTACGCGATAGGGCGAGCAGGACACGTAGTCCACATCGGCCACGTTAAACAGGCCCTTGATGGACTTGGGGTCGCCGCCGTGCTCGCCGCACACGCCAAAGTGCATATCGGGGTTGGTAGCACGACCCTTCTCGACGGCCATGCGCACCAGCTCGAGTACCGCCGAGTCGATGGTCTCGAAGGGGTTGTCCTTCAGGATCTTCTTGTGCATGTACAGAGGGATGAACTTGGCCTCGGCATCGTCACGAGAGAAGCCGAAGGTCGTCTGAGTAAGGTCGTTGGTGCCAAAGCAGAAGAAGTCGGCGTGCTGCGCGATCTCGTCGGCAACCATGCAGGCACGCGGCAGCTCGAGCATCGTGCCCACGGGAATATTGAGCTCGACGCCCTCCTCGGCGGAAACCTCGGCGATCACGCGCTCGATGACTTCGCGAGTCTGAACGTGCTCGGCCGTAATGGAAACGAGCGGAACCATGATCTCGGGGCGCGGGTCGACGCCCTCCTTGATAAGTCGAGCAGCAGCCGTGGCCACGGCGCGAACCTGCATGAGCGGCAGATCGCTAAAGACGACGGACAGGCGCACACCGCGCAGGCCGAGCATGGGGTTCGACTCGACTATGCCGTCGATACGGCGCAGGCGGGCACGCAGGGCGGCAAGCTCTTCCTCGCTGGCGCCAGCGGCTTCCTTCTTGGTGATGGCGACCTCGAGCTCACGCGGATTATCCAGGAACTCGTGCAGCGGCGGATCGAGCAGGCGAACGACCACATCGCGACCGGACATGGTCTTGAACATCGCCAGGAAGTCCTCGGTCTGAACCTTGAGCAGGTCGGCGAGGGCCTGCTGCTTCACGGCCTCATCGTCGGACAGGATGAAGCTCTGGATGATGTTCTTGCAATCGCCCAGAAACATGTGCTCGGTGCGGCACAGGCCGATGGCCTCGGCGCCAAACTCGAGCGCGAGCTCTGCGTCCTCGGGATTGTCGGCGTTGACGCGCACATGGTTGGCGTGGCCACAGGTCTCGTCCAGACGGATCTCGTCGGCCCAGGACAGGATGGTGTCCAGGTCGCCGGTGAGCTCGGCCGAAACCAGATCGGCAGCGCCGTCGACGACGATACCCTGGGTGCCGTCGATGGAGATGACATCGCCCTCATGCAGCACGCGGTCGCTGCCCTCGATGCGCACGACCTTCTCGGCGGCGTCGATATGGAAGCGCTCGACGCCGCAGACGCAGGGCGTGCCCATACCGCGAGCGATAACGGCGGCATGGCTCGTCTTGCCACCATGGCTCGTCAAGATACCCTCGGCAGCAACCATGCCCTTCAGGTCGTCGGGGTTCGTCTCCCAGCGAACCAGAATGACCATGTGGCCCTCGTTGGCGCGCGCGACGGCATCGTCGCTCGAAAACACGATCTCGCCCACGGCGGCACCAGGGCTGGCGTTGAGGCCGCAAGCCAGAGCCTCGTACTTCTTGGAGGCATCGAACTGCGGATGCAGGAGCTGGTCGAGCTGCGCGGGATCGATGCGGCTCACGGCCTCCTCGCGGGTGATCAGACCCTCCTCGACCATTTCGATGGCGATGCGCAGGGCGGCGGTAGCAGTGCGCTTGCCCACGCGGGTCTGGAGCATCCAGAGCTTACCCTGCTCGATGGTGAACTCGATATCGCACATATCGCGGTAATGATCCTCGAGTGTCAGGAACACGCGCTCGAGTTCCTCACCTGCAGACTCGAGGCCCGGAGTGGCTTTGAGGTCGGCGATGGGCTCGGTGTTGCGGATGCCGGCGACGACATCCTCGCCCTGGGCATTAACCAAAAAGTCACCATAGAACTCCTTGGTGCCGTCGGCCGGGTTGCGCGTAAAAGCGACGCCGGTCGCAGAGGTCTCCCCCTTGTTGCCAAAGGCCATAGCCTGCACGTTGACGGCGGTGCCGAGCTCGTCAGAAATGCCATGCTGCTTGCGGTAGATGCAGGCGCGCTCGTTCATCCAGCTGCCAAAGACGGCCTGGATGGCAAGGCGCAGCTGGAGCTCCGGATCGTGCGGGAAGACGGGCTTGCCATCAGGGACCTCGAGCTCGGGATACAGGGCGGCCTCGACGTTGTCGGAGAAGATGCTCTTAAAGGTCTCGACGAGCTCCTGCAGGTCTTCGGCCGAAAGCTCGGAATCGACACGAACGCCGGCGACCAAGCGGGCCTGAGTCAGGGCGTTCTCGAACAGGTCGGCGTCAACACCCATAACGACGTTGGAGAACATCTGGATAAAGCGGCGGTAGCTATCCCAGGCAAAACGCGGGTTTTGCGTCTGGGCGATGAGACCCTGGACAGAATCGTCGTTGAGGCCCAAGTTGAGGACCGTGTCCATCATGCCGGGCATGGAGAACGGAGCGCCCGAGCGAACCGACACGAGCAGCGGATCGGAGGCGTCGCCGAGCTTCTTGCCGCAGCGAGCCTCGAGGTCGGCCTCGGCGGCAACGATCTCATCAAGTGCGCCTTCGGGCCAGAGGTTGCCGGCACCGGAGTACTCGACACAGGTCTGGCAGGTAATGGTAAAGCCACCGGGAACCGGCAGGCCGATGCGGCTCATCTCGGCAAGGTTTGCGCCCTTGCCGCCAAGCACAAAGTTCATGGACTTGTCGCCCTCAGTGACACAGGTGCCCTGGGCGTCGGTTCCAAAACGGTAAACCCTCTTGCAATCGCTCACGATACTTCCCCTTCCATGCGCTCTCGCGCACGACCGTGGTGACGAATCGACCCGCCGGATGCGGGCCGTGAGGGAACTATACGGCGGACGTTGAGCGGGCTTGCGTAGAGGGCGAGGGGTTTGGTAAACGTGATAAATGCGGCGGTAAACGGTAGGTAAAGGTGGTTACCTTATGAAGATACCACTGCAAGAAAATTGCAGGTCAAATGCAAGTTCTTTGCTAAATCGCTTTACCAATATCGTGCATTATTTTTAGATAGTATTTTAAGGCCGGTGAATTTTTAGCTACCCCAATGAGTTAGCTTTGCTGACCTCGGCGGGCGGCGCGGCGGGCACGGGCTTCTTGGATTTCCATCAAATGACCGATGATCTCGGAGGCGCTCTCCTCAATCGCTTTGCCATCGGTACGCACCACAAAGCAGCCCAGACGCTTCATGAGGGCACGGGCTTCCTCGAGCTCGCTGCGCACGCTCTCGGGCTCGGCATAGGAGCCGGCGACGGCGCGAGCATAGTCATCGCCCAAGCGGCTATCGCGAATCTCAGAGATCACATCGACAGTCGAAATCAGACCAAACAACCGCATCGGGTCGACCTTGTAAATCGACTTCGGCGGCTCCATGCCATGGGCCAACGGAACATTGGCAACCTTGTAACCCTGATAGGCCAAATACATCGACAGCGGCGTCTTGGACGTGCGCGATACGCCCAGCAGCACGATATCTGCCCCCGAAAGGTCGTCGCAGCCGCGCCCATCATCGTGCTCAACGAAATACTCCATGGCCTCGATGCGATGGAAATAGCGGTCATCGGTCCTGTGAATCACGCCCGCGACGCCCTTGGGCGGCACACCGATGAGCGATGACAGCACGGCAAGTGTCGGACCGATCAGGTCGACCGAACGGATATGAAGCATGCCCAGGTAATCGAGTACGCGGGCGCGAAGCGCCGGATCGACAATGGTGTGGAACACGGCAATATCACGATGGTCCGCATCGACGCGCGGACCCACAAACGACTTGACCTGCTCCACCGAGTTCACCTTGGGCAGGCGCAAGAGACGAAAAGCCCCTTCATCAAATTGCCCGGACGCCGCAAGCACCACCTCACAAGCGGTATCACCGAGCGAGTCGGAGATAACGATAACGGTGGGACGAGCGGTGACCGGGCAATCCATGCGGGGCTCCTTTTGCGCTTACGCGCAGGCTGGCTTACTTTTTGCGGGCAAGCTCACCGATGTTGGCGATGCCGGAGAAAACGGCCTCGAAGCGGTTGAGCAGCTTAAGGCGATTATCGCGGAGCTGCTCGTCCTTGTCCATGACCATAACCTCGTCGAAGAAACGGTCGATGGGCGCGTGCAGGGCGGCCAGAGCGGCAAACGCGGCAGGATAATCCTCGGCGGCGAGAGCGGCGTCGACGGCGGTCTGAGCGGCCTCGGAGGCATCGGCAAGCGCAAGCTCGACCTCGCCCATCAGGGCGCGATCGTACTCCGCGCCCAGCTCGGGCTTGGAGATGTGCGCCGCGCGGGCGTAGGCGGTTGCCAGGTTGTCGAAGGTCTCGGCGTCGTTCTTGCGGGCCTCATCGAGGGCGGCGCAGCGGGCGAAGAAGAGCGACGGGGCAATGATGTGCACCGCGGAGACGGCGGCAACGGTGTCGGCCGGAATCTTCTCGTCGCGGGCCATGCTCACCAGACGGCCGTGGAAGAAGTCACGAACCTGCTGGGCGACCTCGGCGGCGTCGAACTCAATGCCCTGCTCGCTATAGAGCTCGAGCGCAAAGTCGATGAGCGACGTGGGGTCGATCGGCAGACGGTCGCGCAGGATGTTGATGATGCCGATGGCGGCGCGACGCAGCGCGTACGGGTCGGACGAGCCGGTCGGGGGCTCGCCGATGGCAAAGATACCCGCAATGGTATCGAGCTTGTCGGCACAGGCCACGATGCAGCCAGCGGTGCCCTCGGGCAGCTCATCGCCGGCAAAGCGGGGACGATAGTGATCGCGAATGGCGTGGGCGACCTCGTCGTTCTCCCCCATCGCGGAAGCGTAATAACCGCCCATAACGCCCTGCTGGCTCGTGAACTCAACGACGGCGTTGGATACAAGGTCGGCCTTGCACAGGTGAGCGGCGCGAGCGGCATCGGCGGCAAGGTGGGCGCCCAGATGGGCCTCGCGGGCGATGGCGAGCGCGAGCTGCTCAATACGCTCGGACTTGGCGAGCACGCTACCGAGCTTCTCCTGGAAGGCGACCTTGGCCAGACGCTCACGGAACTCGTCGAGGGAAATCTTCAGGTCCTCCTCGTAGAAGAACTTGGCATCGTCCAGACGGGCACGCACGACGCGCTCGTTGCCGTCGATCACGCGCTCGGCGTTCTCGGGCTTGCTGTTGGAGACGACCACGAACTCACGCGTGAGCTTGCCCTCGCCGTCATAGATCGGGAAGTAGCGCTGGTTGGTGAGCATGGACTCGCAGATGATCTCGTGCGGGACCTTGAGGAACTCCTCATCGAAGGTACCGACAAGCACCGTCGGCCACTCGCAGAGGTTGATGACCTCCTCGAAGACCTTCTTGGGCGTGTCGACATGGCAACCGGGGCGCGCAGCCTCGACCTCGGCGATACCGGCAAGGATGGCTTCACGACGACGCTCGGCAGAAAGCACGCCGGCGTCCTCGAGCACCTGCTCGTAGACGGCGGGGCTGGCGACCACATGGTCACCAGGGCCAAGTACGCGATGACCACGCGTGGTGTTGCCACTCGTCACGTCGGCAAACGACACGGGCACAACATCCTCGCCCAAAAGGCAGCAGATCCAGCGGACCGGACGAACAAAGGTCGCATGCTCGTGACCCCAACGCTGGCTGCGGTAGTTGGGCCACTGCAGGCCGGCGATGGTCTTCTCGCACAGAGCGGTCAGAATCGGCGTAGCCGGTGCGGAGGGAATGTTCTTCTCGGCGAACACATACTCGCGACCGTCAGTGTCCTCGCGACGGACCAGGTCCTCGGCAGCCACACCGCACTTGCGAGCGAAGCCCTGGGCGGCCTTGGTGGCGTTGCCGTCGGCATCAAAGGCAATGTTTGCCGCGGGACCACGCTTGACCTCGTGAACCTCATCGGTCGCGGTGGCGACGTCGGCCACGAGCGCAGCCAGACGACGCGGGCTCGAGATCACGCGGACCTCGCCGTGGGCCAGGCCGGCCTCGTCGAGACCCTTGGCAATCATGGTGCCAAGCTGCTTGACGGCATTGTTCAGCGGTGCAGAGGGCATTTCCTCCGTACCGATCTCAAACAGGAAATCCTTAGCGTCTGCCATGGCTTACGCCACCTCGCCTTCCTGGTCGGCATTCTCGTTGACTCCAGCGACCTCGGCCATATAGGCCTCGCAGCACGCCTTGGCGACGGCGCGGACGCGCAGGATGTAGTTAGCACGCTCGACCGCGGACAGCGCACCGCGAGCATCGAGCAGGTTGAAGGCATGGCTGCACTTCATGACGCAGTCGTAAGCGGGCAGCGGCAGCTTGCGCTCAAGGCAGGAGTGGCACTCGGCCTCGTAGTCGTCAAACTTCTGACGCATCATCTCGACGTTGGCGACCTCAAAGTTGTAGGCGCTAAACTCGCGCTCGTTCTCCAGGAACACGTCGCCATAGGTCATCGGCGTGCCATCGGGCAGATAGCTCCACACCAGGTCGTAGACGGAGTTGACGCCCTGAGCGTACATGGCGATGCGCTCCAGACCATAGGTAATCTCGACGGGCACAGGGTCGACCTCGATGCCGCCCACCTGCTGGAAGTACGTAAACTGCGTGACCTCCATGCCGTTGAGCCAGACCTCCCAGCCAAGGCCCCAGGCGCCCAGCGTCGGGCTCTCCCAGTCGTCCTCGACAAAACGAACGTCATGGTCGTTGGGGTCCAGACCGATAGCGGCAAGAGACCCCAGGTAGAGCTCCTGGGCGTTGACCGGCGAGGGCTTGATGAGCACCTGGAACTGATAGTAGTGCTGCATGCGGTTGGGGTTCTCGCCGTAGCGGCCGTCGGCAGGACGGCGGCAAGGCTGAGCGTAGCAGGTGCGCCACTCGGCGGGACCGAGCGAGCGCAGCGTGGTCGCGGTGTGGAAGGTACCGGCACCGACCTCGGAGTCATAGGGCTGCATAATGACGCAGCCCTGCTCGCCCCAGTACTGCTGGAGGCGCAGGATGATGTCTTGGAAGGAAAGCGATGAAGCGTTCATGCCTCTAATATCCCCTCGTCGAAACGATTACACGGTTAGGTACTGTACTATAGCGGTTTTTAGTCGATAGCACCGATGCGGTTGAGCGGCCAGTAGCGCACAAGCGCCACAGCGATCAAATCAGAGCGATCGACGGGACCAAAGTAGCGTGAGTCGGCAGAGTTTTCGCGGTTGTCGCCCATCACCCACACGCACCCGCCGGGAACGGTGTAGGGATAGCTTACCTGAGCGCCGGGCGCTTGGACCGAAAGTGGCCAGCTCATGCCCGTCGTATAGTCCTCGTCGAGCGCTTGGCCGTCAACGACCACCTTGCCATCCTGCAGGTCGACCGTCTGGCCGGCCGTGGCAATAACACGCTTGACAAGAACATCATGCTCGGAGGTGCCATCGGGGTTGTGAAACACCACGATATCACCCTGCTTGACGGGCTGACCGAGCTCGAGGCTCACCTTTTGTGCCAGGATCTGGTCGCCAATCTCGATCGTGGACTCCATGGAGCCGGTGGGCACCACAAAGGGCTCGACCACAAACGAGCGAATCAAGAAGGTGGCCACGAGCGCGATCGCGATGACCGCGATCCACTCAAAAGCGCCCCTCAACGCGGAATGCTGCGATGGAACCATTCTCACTCCTCGCTCTGCGAATACGCAGCGTCCAAAATCTCCTGCGCGTAAGCGCGCTCCTGGGGCGTAAGGCGCGCCGTCTCGATCAGATCGGGACGCCAGCGGCAGGTGCGCTCGATGGCGTTCTTGCGACGCCAGGCATCGACCTTGGCATGATCGCCACTCACGAGCACCGGCGGCACGCCCTCGCCGTTGAACTCGGCAGGACGGGTGTACTGCGCGTACTCGAGCAGTCCTCCGTCCTCGGCGGTCGAGAACGACTCGTCGACGTTGCTCATCTCGTCGCCCAGGGCGCCGGGAATCAGGCGTACGACGGCATCGGCAACGACCATAGCGGGAAGCTCGCCGCCCGTAAGCACGTAGTCGCCGATCGACAGACGCTCATCGGCATACGCATACGCGCGCTCGTCGACGCCCTCGTAGCGACTGCACACAAACAGCAGGCGCTCACTTTTGAGCAGGCGCTCGGCCACATGCTGCGTAAAGGGCTCGCCACAGGGGGTAAAGAACACCACAGTGGGCTTGGGACCCTCTGCGCTAATGGCCTCGATGGCCTCGGCGATAGGCTCGACCTTCATGAGCATGCCCTGCCCGCCGCCGTACGGCTCGTCATCGACGGTACGATGGCGGTCGTGCGTCCAGTCGCGCAGGTTATACGCCTTAAAATCAAAAAGGCCGGCCTTGCGGGCGCGGCCCAAGATCGATGTGGACATGACGGGCTCAAACATCTCGGGAAAGACCGAAAGGGTCTCGATCAGCATGTTGTCCTCCCTACTTGTCCATATCGATCAGGCCGTCCATAACGTGGACGGAAATTGTTCCTGTGTCGGGAAGATCGAGCACGACCTGCTCGATCACGGGAATCAGCACCTCGCCGTACCGATCACCCTCGACAACCCAAACATCGTTGGCGGGCGTCGACATGATCTCGACGATCGTACCGAGCGAACCGAAGCGCTCGTCGACCACCTCGCGACCCATCAGGTCGGTATAGGCAGCGTCGAGCGAATCGAGCTCAAAGTCGTCACGATTTGCCAGCACGTAGCATCCCGTGATGCCCTCGGCGGCCGTCAAGTCGTCAATGCCCTCAAACGAGACCAGATCGCCATCGCCCGTATCGGTGACGGACACGACCGTGCAAAAGCGGTCGCGCTTGAGCGCCGGCGGCGTCAGGGCGACGCGCATACCCGGCTCTAATACAGAAGGAAGCCCCCGCAGCGGCTGTGCGAGGACCTCCCCCTTCCTTCCGTGCGGCTTGACCACACGGGCGATGTTTTTGTACTGGGACCTCAAGGTCCTAGCCCAGAACCTCTACCTCGACAGCAGTGTCGAGGCGAGCGGCCAGTGCACGGGCGAGCGTGCGAATGGCCTTGATGGTACGGCCACGACGGCCGATGACCTTAGCGACGTCATCCTCGGCGACCGAAACCTCAATCGTAGAGGCGTCGTCACCATCGATGACCTCAAGGCTCACGGAATCCGGGTCGTCGACGATCTGAACAACGAGATATTCGACGAGATCGGCGATGCGATCTGAGAGCATTGCCTCACCCTCGAGCTGTGCAGCGTCAACCTCAGGCACGATTTACTCCTCGGCACCCTCAGCGGCCTCAGCGGCAGCCTTAGCGGCCTCGGCCTCTTTGGCGAGCTGCTTCTTGGACTTCTTGACGACGGTCTCAGTCTTCTCGCCCTCGTTGGCGGCCTTGACCAGAGCGGCGACGGCGTCGGTGAGCTGAGCGCCCTTGGACTGCCAGTCGGCGATCTTCTCGAGGTCGAGGTTGATGGTCTTGGGGGCGGTCATCGGGTTGTAGCGGCCAACCTCCTCGATGATACGACCGTCACGCGGGGCGCGGGAATCGGCGACGACGACACGGTAGTACGGACGCTTCTTAGCGCCGTGACGAGCAAGGCGAATCTTGACTGCCAAAGGAAACTCCTCCAACCAAGCAGCTTTAGGCTGCAACTACAAACAAACAGTTGAACATAATACGCCATCGACGCGGGCAGGTGAAGTCCGTGAGACCAACTTCTTCGGTGTAGTCGAGGGCAAATCCATATCTTAGACAAGAATTCGGGATTTGCAAGCACATACACGCACCCCACATGAGCTGCGCGGTATACTCATGACATGGAAAGACGCGAACATACATACGGTTATGAGGATGCCACGGGCGTCACGCCGCCTCCCTGGACGGGTCCGGCGGTGGGCCTCATGGACCTCGATGCGTTTTTTGCGAGCGTGGAGATGCTCGACCATCCCGAATGGCGCGGAAAACCGCTCATCGT
Source organism: uncultured Collinsella sp. (assembly GCA_900544225.1). GTDB lineage: Bacteria > Actinomycetota > Coriobacteriia > Coriobacteriales > Coriobacteriaceae > Collinsella. The sequence continues at coordinate 19,462 of UQUD01000009.1, read as the reverse complement.
GGGCGGAGACGCCGATTCGCGTGGCGTCGTGTCCACGTGTTCGTATGAGGCACGTCGCTTTGGCGTGCACTCTGCCATGGCCTCGGCCGAGGCGCGGCGCTTGTGCCCGCAAGCCATTTGGACGCACGGGCACTTTGATCGCTACCGCGAGGTGAGCGCGCAGGTCATGGCGATTCTCGCCGACGAGACCCCGCGCGTTGAGCGCGTATCCATCGATGAGGCCTTTATCGATATCACACCGGGTCGCTTTGCGCCCGAAGACCCGCTACTGGTTGCGCAGCGTATAAGCGACCGCGTGGCAGCGCTGGGTGTGACCTGCTCCATTGGCGTGGGCTGCAACAAGACGGTCGCAAAGATCGCAAGCGAGCGGGACAAGCCGTTTGGGCTGACCATCGTGCGCCCCGGAACCGAGCAGCGCTTTTTGGCCGCGCTGCCGGTATCTGCCATGAGCGGCATAGGGCGCTCGACCGAGGAGCGACTGCGCCGCATGCGCATCTACACCCTCGGCGAGCTTTCGCGCGCGCCTGAGTCCACACTGGCCTCTATTTTTGGCGTCAACGGCGAACGCATGCGCCAGCGTGCGCTGGGACTCGAAATCTCCGAAGTCACGAGTCTCGATGAAGAGCGAGAGGTCAAGTCGGTCAGCAATGAACGCACCTTTGCTAAAGATCTGACTGAGCGTGGGGATATTGAGGCGGCAATTGCGCTGTTGGGAGAGTCAGTGGGACGCCGCTTGCGCCGTCAGGGGCTGACGGGTGCCACGGTAACGCTCAAGCTTAAGTATTCGTATGGCAGCGGGCGTACGGCACAGCGCCGGCTGCCTCATCCGACCGACGATGAGAACATCTTCGTGGCGGTTGCACTCGAACTGCTCGACAACATCTGGCAGGAAGGCATGCATGTTCGCTTAGCGGGCATCGGCATGAGCGACTTCGACCACCAAGGCGGCATCCAGACCGACCTGTTCTGCGAGATCGATGACCGCGGAGCCCAATCCAGCGACCGCCGCGACCTCTCCGTCGCCATCGACGCCGTCCGAGACAAATTCGGCGACACCGCCCTATCCTTCGGCCGCCAATCCCGCTTCAATAACTAGTCTTTTTTGGACGGGGGTTGCTGCCTTCCGTCCGACACGGCATTGGTAGTCAATTTGGGACGGGGCTATTTTAGCTACCCCTATATATCGGTTGAGATTCATTCGGCCTAATTCATTCACCGTCAGCCAAAGGGTAGCTAAAAAAGCCCCGTCCCAAATTGACTACCCCGGATGTCCGGTTTGGCGGCCGCAGCAAAATTATCCCGCCTAAAATGAGCTACTTTTCAACTTTAACTTTTTGAATCGTGCAATGGCCGATACCCGTGAGGCGCACGATCTGCTTGATCGAAAAGCCCTCGCTTTTGAGTTTACGGATACAGTCATCACGCACGCCCTTGGGCAGAGCGTTGAGATAGTGAGGCTCGTATGGTTTGAGCAACGCCTGCGCAAACTCAAGCGCGTCAGTATCACTCACATGAGCGCCATAACGGAAGCAATAGCCATTGGGCTCGCCCGAGGTGCTAAATGCAAAAAATCTCTGGGAATTCCCGAGCAACCCGAGCACGCAATCAGTCTTACAAATTCCCGGATAGCCCATATACTCGCTAAAGCTGCTCCAGCGATAGAGCGAAGCAGTGCCAATTCTGGCTTTCGCAGGGTTATCGTGAATGTAACGAACGCAGTTGAGCAGCTGATCATCATCGAGAATCGGCACACTCTTAAATCGATCCTGGAAAACAGGACCTCTCCTGCCTGTCTTAGAATTGAAATACATGGCATACGCCGTCGTAATCGAATGCATACAATCGCTCAGGTGAGCATGCCCGTCATCTAGCAACAAGTGAATGTGATTATCCATAAGGCACCATGCGATAACATCCACTTTGAACTTCTGGCATTTCGAAGCTATCAGTCGAATCAGATAGAGTCGATCGTCAGCATCCTCAAATATCAGCTGACCACCACAGCCCTTTTGGACGACATGGTAATAGCCGTAAACAGAGATTTCCCGCGCGGTCCGAGTCATACGCATCTCCTCCTCTACAGATAACAAATACGTTACCCGAGTCGGAAAGCTAAATATCACGCAATGAACCGCAACTCGCTTCTATCGGCGAACGGTAGGTAGTAGCTAAAAAAGCCCCGTCCCAAATTAGCTACTTTGGGCAAAAAGAAAGCCGGGTAGCTGCGGAAAACCGCAACTGCCCGGCGATATGCGTGAGGGTAGCTAAACCCCGTCTCAAATGAGCTACTAGAGGAGATTGAGGGGGAGCTGGGGGGCGTCTCCCCAGAGTTTCTCGAGGCGGTAGAAGTCGCGGGCTTCGGGAGTGAAGACGTGGACGACAACCGAACCGTAGTCCATGAGCATCCAAGTCTTCTGCTCGCGGCCCTCGATGGAGAACGGATGCTCGCCGCAAGCCTCGGCGACCTTCTCCTCGATCTCGTCGACAATTGAATCGACCTGGCGGTTGTTGGCACCGGTGGCAAGCACAAAGTAGTCGCACACATCGGAAAGCTCGGTCAGGTCGAGCACCTGAACGTCCTCGCCCTTCTTGTCGTAGGCGGCCTGCGCGGCGGCGCGGGCGACATCCTCGGCGGCGACACCGCTCGCGGACAGCGAGGCGGCAGTGCGGTCGGACGTGGCGGCGAAGCTCTTGTGCTCCACGCCTTCAAGAATCTGCTCGTCGGTCATGGTCTCGTCGGCCATGGAATACCTCTTTCTAGACGCACCCGAGCTAGCGCAGCTGGGCGTAATGGTTGTAAATCGTAATAGCCGTGGGATAAAGATAGCGCCCGGACTGGATCACATAGACCAGACCCTGCGCAAAACAGGAGAAGAACAACTCATCGAGCGTCGACTCCCCCACCATCTTGCGCAGCGCATGCGCATAGTCGCCGTGGCGGTTGGGCTCGATGGCATCGGCCACAAAGACCACCATATCGAGCGGCGTCATGTCGCAGGCACCCACGGTGTGACGGTCGACAGCCTGGAAAACGGCCGGCGACAGCTCGGGAAAAAGCTGCGGAAGCTCATAGGCGGCAACAGGGCCATGCAAAAGCGGCGTCGCGGCAGAAGGAGAACCGGCAACCTTGATGCCATAGTGAAGCGCGCGGGCCACGAGCTCGTCGTCGGAGAGCACTTTGTCCCAGTCATGGATCAGGCCGGCGGCAGCGGCATCAAAGCGGTCAACGCCGTAGACCTCGGCCAGATGAAGTGCGGTCTCGGCAACACCCAGCGAATGCACATAGCGCTTGCGCTTATCCTTCATGCGAACATCGAGCAGCTCTTGAATGCGCTTGAGCAGCGCGCGCTCATCGCCCTCAAACTGATCCTCTACCGACAACGTAGACCCCCCATCACTCAAAATCTTCTTGGCTCAAATCGGCATATAGTCTGCGTTTGCGAATGTAGCCGAGCACGGACTCGCTCGTAAGATAGCGCACGCTCATGCCGCGGGCAACTCGCTTACGAATGTTCGTCGAGCTGATCGCCAGCGCCGGAATCTGAATATAGCGCACGTCGAACGGCAGCCCCGACTCTTTGATTCGGGCACGCGCCGTATCGATATCAAAGCCCGGTCGCGTCGCCGCAATAAAGGTAGCAAGCTCAGCGATTCGTTCGGCATCATGCCAGGTCACGATATCGATAATCGCGTCGGCGCCCGTAATAAAGTAGAGCTTTACCTGCGGCGGGTAAAAGTCGCGAAGGGCATGAAGCGTATCGGCCGTATAGGTTACGCCCGGGCGGTCGATCTCGAACCGGCTCGCCAAAAAGGCCGGGTTCGCGGCGGTGGCGAGGACCGTCATAGCATAACGGTCCTCGGCAGGCGTCACCGGCTTGTCAAGCTTAAAGGCAGGAGAGCCCGCCGGCATAAAGAGCACAGCATCCAAGTCGAGCGACTCGCGCGCCTGCTCGGCGGTCACCAGGTGCCCGTAATGGATGGGATCAAAGGTGCCACCCATAATGCCGAGCCTAAACTCCTGCCCGTCCTCTAGAGGAAGCTCGGGCAAACCGATTCCACCGCGCAACGACATGGCTTACTCGCCCTCCGAGGTCTCGGCATCGTCCTCGGCATCCGCCGCATCGACAACCTCGACGCCCTCATCCGCAGCATCGGTCACGTCAATGGCCTCAACGGCAACGTCCTCGCCAGCATCCTCGAGCTCCTCGTACTCCGAGAAGTCCTCAGCGCCCTCAAAGTCAAAGGCGCGCTGGCAAATGCGGACCTCGTCGCCCGCACGGCAACCGGCCTTCTCGAGCGCGTCGTCAACACCCATACGCGCAAACTTATGCTGCAGGTAAATGACGGCTTCCTCATTTTCCCAGTCGGTCTGAATGACCATGCGCTCGATGGCACGACCGACCACGCGGAAGGCACCGGGCTCTTCCTGGACAATGCGGAAACGCTTCTCACGCTGCAGGCGGCGGCGCTCCCACTCATCGTCGCGCAGAACGACCGGCTCATCGGAGACAGCCAACTCGGCGCGCAGCTTAGCCACCTGCTCGCCCACGGCAAGCATCAGCGTGTTGAGGCCGGCGCCCGTAACAGCAGACACGGCAAAGAACATATGTCCATCGTCGAGCGCTGCGCGCTTGAGGTCGGCAATCTTGTCGGCCGTGCCCGGAGCATCGCACTTGTTGGCAACGACGATCTGCGGACGCTCCGAAAGCTCGGCGCCATACTGCTCGAGCTCGCGGTTGATGATGCGATAGTCCTCAACCGGATCGCGATCCTCAAAACCGCCCGTCATGTCGACGACATGCATGATCAGGGCCGTACGCTCAATGTGGCGCAAGAACTGGTGACCCAGGCCCTTGCCCTCGCTCGCGCCCTCGATCAAACCGGGAACGTCGGCAACGACGTAAGAATATTCGCCGGCACGCACCATGCCCAGATTGGGCACGAGCGTGGTAAACGGGTAGTCAGCAATCTTGGGGCGGGCGGCACTCATGCGCGCAATGAGCGATGACTTACCCACCGAGGGAAAGCCCACGAGTGCGGCATCGGCCATGAGCTTCATCTCAAGCTCAATCCAGTGCTCCTCGGCCGGCTCGCCTAGCTGGGCAAAGGCCGGAGCGCGGCGTACCGACGTCACAAAGTGCGTGTTGCCCAGACCGCCGGCACCACCGGGGGCCACGACAACGCGCTCGCCGTCGTGCACCAGGTCGGCAATCTCGAACATCGGGGTCTGCGTCTCGGGATCGAGCTCGCGGACTACGGTACCCATGGGGACTTTCAAAATCAGGTCCTCACCGCTTTTGCCGTTGCGGCGGGCACCCTGGCCATGCGTTCCGCGCTCGGCACGGAAGTGATGCTTAAAGCGGTAATCGATCAGCGAGGAAAGCTGAGCGTCGGCCTGGATGACGACATTGCCGCCACGACCGCCGTCGCCGCCATCGGGGCCGCCCTTGGGAACAAATGCCTCGCGCCTAAACGACATGCATCCGGCTCCGCCGTCGCCGCCGCAAACGTTAATGCGGCTGATATCGGTGAACTGTGACAACAGAATCGCCTCCTACAAAAAAGAGGGAGACCCTTGAATCCTAAAACTCAAGTGCCTCCCACATATGTGCTCTATGAAGGGTGAATTACGCGTTCGCGAGCGGGCGTACGCTGACCCTGTGCTTGATACCCTTGTGGAACTCAACGGTACCGTCGACCAGCGCGAACAGCGTGTCGTCCTTGCCACGGCCAACGTTCTCACCCGGGTGGATGTGCGTGCCGTGCTGACGGACGAGAATCGTGCCCGTGGTTACCGTCTGGCCGGCATAGCGCTTCGTGCCAAGGCGCTGACCGCGGGAGTCACGGCCATTACGGGAGGAACCGAGTCCTTTTTTGTGTGCCATTGTGTATACCTACTCTTTCGTTACGAGTGTAATCTACTCGGCGACGGGAGCCTCGGCAACAGCCTCAGCCTCTGCCTTGACAGCCTTCTTGGCGCGGGAGGTAGCCTGAACCTTCACGATCTTCAGCTTGGTCAGCTGCTGACGGTGACCCTTCAGACGACGATAGCGCTTGCGCTTGTGGAACTTGAAGACCAGCTGCTTCTCGCCCTTGAACTGCTCAACGATCTGAGCGGTAACCTTGGCCTTGGCCAGCTTGTCGGGATCGGTGACGATCTTCTTACCATCGTTGAGGAAGATAACCGGCAGGGTGACCTTGTCGCCCTCATTGCCCTCGATCTTCTCGACGGTGATGACATCGTCGGTGGCGACCTTGTACTGCTTGCCGCCCGTGTTAACGATTGCGTACATGTTTACTTGCCCTTCATGCATCAGTTAGTGCAACAGCCGAATATAGTAGCAGGCGAAAATACCCCCGTCAACGAGTATGTGGAGCAAATCCACAAGTTCGCACAGGTATGGGGCTGACGAGTCGGCCCTCGTCGTCCTCGCATGCTTGATTCTGACGCTCGACATCGTAGGAGCAGATGGTCACGAGGTCTTGCATACCGGTGGAAACAATAGGTGCATCCACGCCCGGGGTCAAGCCCTGCAACAAAACATCAGCAGCGGAAAGCAAAATTTCCGGACGCATGGAGCCCTCGTTGTCGGCATGGGTGTCGAGCATGAGTACCAAATGGTTCGGGCGCTCCCCCGCCGTGAGCTCATAGCCCACGAGTGTGTGATCCAAATCCAAGCGCTTGCTCTTTTTTCCGCGCGCGTAGTCGATGCCATGGTCCGCGCGCAGCGTGTCGATCGCACGACGCACCTCGTCGGCGCTTACGGGCGCCTCGGGATCCAAGTGCAGATCGATGCGATACGACAGGCGCGTGAGCTGCGCCGTCAATGCCGGCGTGCGCACGTCGATGTACGCCGCCTCGATGGGCGCCAGATCGGCCGGAGACGCCGCAGCCAGGCGGCCAAACGCCTCGTCGAGCGCCACGAACTCGGTCATAAACAGGTCATACCACTCGCAGGTCGAAGACGTACCCACCGGCAGCGCCGAAGAGAAGCCCACGCGCATGTGCGGAGAGAAGCCCTGCGTGACGGCATAGGGAAGTCCCGCACGGCGCACGATGCGCTCAATGGTATGGATTACTTCGAGATGGCCCAGGTACTTAAGGCGATCGCGCTTGCCATAGCGAACACGAAGCCTAAAGAGCGAGGGGTTGTCGGTCAGGCGCTCACTCATGCGCGATCACCCATCAATACATTCTTGGCGTGGAGCGTGGGGCAGATTCCGCAGCCGGTGCACGACGTGCGGGTGCAGTCGGGAGTCGTGACGCCCTCGAGCGAGCGACGGTACTCGCGCTCGAGGAAGCCGCGCGTGCAGCCGGGGCTCACGTGCTCCCACGGCAGGCGCCAGTCCAACTCGTAGGGCAGGTGCACGAGCTCATTGAGGTCGATGCCGTTTTTGGCAGCAGCTTCCTTCCAGTTATCGAGCGAGAAATGCTCTACCCAGGCGTCAAAGCGAGAGCCCGAGCGCCAAGCGTCGATGATGACGGGCGTCATGTCACGACCGGCGCGGGACAGCGCAGCCTCGATGAGCGAAGTCTCGGCATCGTGGTAATGCACACGGACGGCACGGTTGCGAACGCTCGTGATAAGCAGCTTCTGGCGACGCTTGACGTCGTCGTAGTCGAGCTGCGGGCACCACTGGAACGGCGTGGCAGCCTTGGGGATAAAGACCGAAACCGAGATCGACACCGAGATCGAGCCGCGACGAGCCTTGGGCACCACGGAACGACCGAGCTCCAGCACGTGATCGGCCAGATTGGCGATGGCCACGATGTCCTCGTCGCGCTCGCCGGGAAGGCCCATCATAAAGTAGAGCTTCATGCGGTTCCAGCCGGCCTCGAAGGCCGCCTTGGCCGCACGGTCCAGGTCCTCCTCGGTCACGTTCTTGTTAATGATGTCGCGCATGCGCTGGCTGCCGGCCTCGGGCGCGAACGTCAGGCCGCCCTTCTTTTCGCCGGCGACCGACTCGGCCATATCCACGCCAAACGAATCCAGGCGCTGCGACGGAATAGACACGCGAATACCCGTATCCTCCAGGCGACGGTTGAGCCTGCCGAGCACGTCGCGAATGCAGGAGTGGTCGGTCGTGGAGAGCGAGGTCAGCGACACCTCGTCATAGCCGGTCTTTTCCAGACCCTGAATCACCGACGAGACAATCTGGTCGGCCGAGCGCTCGCGCACCGGGCGATACGTCATGCCGGCCTGACAAAAACGACAGCCGCGGGCGCAGCCGCGCAGGATCTCGATAGACAGGCGGTCGTGAACCAGCTGCGCATAGGGCACGCACGACTGCGACAGCGGATTCGTGACGCCGAAATCCTCGACGACGCGCTTGTAGACCACGGTCGGCGCATCCTTGCCCTCACGCGGCACGGTGTAGCCATGCGGCGAGCAGGGCTCGTCGTGACGAACCTCATAGAGCGACGGCACGTAGTTGCCGGCAATGGATGCAAGCTGCTCGACAATCTGCGCGCGCGGGACTCCTTCGTCACGCAGGCGGCGATGCAGCTGGCAGGTCTCGAGCAGCGATTCCTCGCCCTCACCGATGAGGATGGCATCGAAGAAGGCCGCGTACGGCTCGGGGTTGTACACCGAGGGACCGCCGGCGATGATGATGGGGTCGTCTTCGCGTCGGTCGGCCGCTAACAGCGGAATGCCAGCGAGGTCGAGAGCCTCGAGGAAGTTCGTCACCGCCATCTCGTGCGGCACATGCAGACCGACGATATCAAACGAAGCGACCGGCGCTGCACCCTCGAGCGAGAGCAGCGGAATGCCCGCCTCGCGCATAGCATCACCCATATCGGGCCACGGCACATAGCCACGCTCGCAGGAGATGCCCTCGGCCTGGTTAAGGATGTTGTAGAGGATGGCGATACCCTGGTTGGGCAGACCAACCTCGTACACATCCGGGTAGATCAGGCAGCAACGGTAATCTGCATCGGCCTTGGAAAGCGTGCCCCACTCGTGATCGATATAGCGACTCGGCTTCTCGACCTTGGCGAGCAGCGGCTCAATTAAATGAAAACAGTCTTGGTATGCAACGCGCAACGGAAAACCCCTAAGCTGCGAGATCGGATGCGTCCTGGTAGGACGCCATAGGACGGGTAGCGCCCGCGACCGTGGTCACCAGATCGCGAACGCGGGAGAACGTGGCAGTGACCACCTCGTTGGCACGACTGTAGTCGACATCGCGCTCGTAGAGCGAAACGAGCGCACGGCCCATGCCATAGGTGCCCGCGGCAGCAGTGAGCGCCTTGACGGCAAACCCAATATGCGGCGTCTGCTTGACAAGTGCGCGGGTGACCGCGCGGATCACAAGACCGCCGGCAAGCACGCCCGCGACCTCGTAGCCTCGCTCAGGCTTAATGCCGCGTCCAAAGACGGCAGCGAGCTCAAAGAGCATGCCCACCTGCGCCAGCGCCATGACGGGATAATCGGCGCCCGGCAAAAACGCCAGCGCACCGGTCGCCATATTGGTGAGCGCGCACGAGGTGATGATACGATTGGCGGCCGCGATGCGCATGAAGGCAAAGTTCGCCGCAAAAGCCGTTTCCTTATCGGTGCGATCGAGAATCCAGCGGGCAAGCGTCTCGAGCAGATAAGTCTTATCGGTTGCCGCTACCACGCCGAGCATGGGCGTGGACTCCTCGATAAACGGCACCTCCACAGCAGACTCGGCAAGCACGCACACGGGCGCACCGGCGATCACGAGCTCCTGCACGGCACTCTCCAAGCGGTCGGAACCACACGAGAGCACCAGCACCACATCGGTATCGGTCTTTGGAGCAATTCGCTCCTCCCCCAGACGCTCGACGCGCACAATGCCCGAGGTCGTCTGCGGCACAAAGGCGTCACGCACCGTCTCGGCCAGAAAGCGCGAGGCGGACGAATCCAGATAGACCGAGACGCGCACCGGCGTATCGGAATCCTTCTTAACGGACGCGCCCATCTTAAAAGCGCGGGTCAGCTTATCTACGGGAATTTTCATAGCAAACCCCTCCAGCGGTTACGCGGCGCCCGAACGATGCCGCCATATGGATTGTACGATACCCACCGTCAGCAGCTGAATCATCATCGAAGACGAACCGAAGCTAATAAACGGTAGCGGAATACCGGTAATCGGCATCATGCCGATGCACATGCCGATGTTTTCGAAGGTCTGGAACGCCCACATGCCAACGATGCCCACACACGAAAGACGCAAAAACAGCGACTCACACTTAAAGGCGACGCGAATCGTCGAAAAGATCAGCAGCACGTAGAGGCACAGGAGCAAAAAGGAACCGCAAAAGCCAAAGGTCTCGGACAGGAAGGCGAAGACGAAGTCGGTGTGGAACTCAGGCAGAAAGCCGCCGGCCGACTGCGTCGCATGGCCCAAACCCTTACCAAAGAAGCCGCCCGAGCCAACGGCGATAAGCGACTGCTGCAGGTTGTAGGCATCGTCCGAATCGGCATTATCGGGGTCGATAAAGACCGTCAGACGGTTCATCTGATACTGCTTGATGAGCACATCATGGCCGAGCAACGAATCAAAGACCGAATCGAGCGCCAGAACGAGGGCCACCAGGCCCACGAGCAGGGCCAGCGTCGACAGCACCCATTCGCGGCGTGCACCGCTCATACAAATGACGATGGCGCCCGAAACAAGCACGACCAGGCCCGAGCCCAGGTCGCCCATGGCAACGACGGCCAAAAACGGAATGGACAGCATGCCGCAGAGCTTGACGTAGTCGCGAACGGTATCGATGCGACCGTTATACTGCGATCCAAGCGTAGCAATAAAGAAGATGGTGATGAGCTTGGCAAGCTCAACCGGCTGGAATGTCAAGCCGATACCGGGAATCTTGATCCAGCCCGTCATGCCCAGACCGCCCGTATAGGACAGGCCCGGAATCTTGGGCGAGAAGATCACGATCAGGTCGATGACGAGCAACGCCGTCGAGAAATTGGAAATACCGCGCAGGTCGGTACGCCAGACGAGCACCGCCAGCACCGCCCCGATGCCAATTCCCAGCAGATGGCGTGAGAACGAGGCATCGGCCTTAAACTGCGAAGCCGACCAGATAATGATGGCACCGTAGGCGACGAGCGCCACAGTAGCCACGAGCACACCGATATGCACCTTTTGGCGAAACGTGCCGCGCGAGGCCGAAAGTTGCTTGTTGACACGGTCCAGGCTGCTGCGAGAGCCGGTCTTGGTTGAACGGAACAGATCCGCCGGAGAAAAATCCATCGCAACCTCCTATCGAACCGAAGAATCGCCCGAGGCCGAAGAGGTATCGGGCTCGTCATAAATCACGCCGAGCACGTCGCGCACGACATGCATCGCGGTATCTGAGCCACCGCCGCCCTGCTCCAGGACGGTAGCGATGACATACTTGGGATCATCGGCCGGTGCATAGGCGCAGAACCAAGCGTATTCGTCCTCGCCGCTTTTCTCGCCCGTGCCCGACTTGCCGTATACCTGCGGCGTCAGGGTGCCAAAGTGCGCCGCCAGGGACGTCGATGCCGTGTAAATTACGTCGTGCATGCCGTTGCGAACAAGAGCCAAATCCGAATCGCTGTTGATCTTGGCCTCCAGGCGCTTCTTCTTGCCCTTGCCATTGTACTTATAGGCATCGCCGTCGCCATCGCGCGACACGGCAGACAAAAATACGTGAGGCACGTACTGTTTGCCGCCGTTGGCAAGACCCATATAGGCGCACGCCATCTGCAGGGGCGTCACCAGGATGTCGCCCTGGCCGATAGCAATGTTGGTCATATCGCCGGCATTCCACTTGCGGTCCTCGGCAGAGGCGTCGGTGAAGTACGACTCTTTCCACTCGGCATCGGGAATACGACCCGCGCCCTCACTCGGCAGATCGATACCGCAGGTCTTGCCTAGGCCCCAGCGACGAAAGACCTCCTGCAGGCCCTCGGGATGTTGCTCGTCATAAAAGAACGCCTTACCCATGTCGTAGAAGACGGGGTCGCACGAGTTGGCGATACCCGACTGCAGCGTCATGGTGCCGTGGCCAGACGTCAGCCAGCAGCGCTTGCCCCAAGCCTTGCCCAGGCCCGTCCAATAGCCCGTGCAGTTGGTTGTCTGCGTTGAAGTGTAGGTTCCAAACTCAAGACCGGCCAGTGCCGAGAGCGGCTTGATGGTCGAAGCCGACATGTACTGTCCGCTAATGGCGCGGTTGAGCAGCGGGTGCGAACCCTTGTCATCATTGAGCTCGGTCCACACGTCATTTGAGACGCCGCCGATAAAGACGGACGGATCGAACTTGGGCTCGCTCGCCATGCCCAGGATCTCGCCATTGTTGGGATCGAGACACACCACAGCGCCGTTGCCGGCATTGCTGTAGCCAGTGGTCTTGGCAAGCTCGATAGCGCTCGCCAGTGCCGTCTCGCAGGCCTGTTGGATCTTAAGGTCGAGCGTGAGCTTAATGTCGGAGCCGGCCTTCGCGGGCACGGCGCCGGCCTGACCGGTCACATTACCCGAGGCATCGACCTTGACGGTCTGCTCGCCACGAATACCCTGCAGCAGGTTTTCGTAGTAGCTCTCAACGCCCGCCTGGCCCACGATATCGCCCGACTGGTACGTAATCTTGCCAGCAGAAGCATCATCATCCCCAGAGGTTTTCTTATTCTGGGCCTTGAGCTGCTCGGAGGTAATGGTGCCGGTATAGCCCAAGATATGGCATGCCGTCTCGCCATATGGATACTGGCGCTCGGTACGCTCGGCAATCTTGACGCCCGGGAACTCGCCGGCATGCTCCTGAATATAGGCAACCGTGGAGCGACGGACGTCCGTCGCGATGGTATGCAGGCTCTGAGCGCCCTCTGTATTGTCCTGAATATTGCGAAGGACCGCCACGTAAGGCATTCCAAGCACGTTGGCAAGATGGCGAACCAGGACCTCATCCTCGGCAAGGTCGCGGTAGGCCACGACAGCAAGTGAGGGACGGTTCTGGACAAGCGCCACGCCATTGCGGTCGAGGATGCGGCCGCGCACAGCAGGAGTGGTAACGGTGCGAGTCTGATTACTATTGGCCTGCTTCTCGTAATAGTCCGACGAGACCATCTGCATGCCCCACAGCTTGACGGCGAGCGCCGCAAACATCGCGCCCACACCCGTGGTGAGGATGGAAAAGCGGCCCTTAAAGGCGGTCACCGCGGTATTGCCCTCGCCCTCGGTGGCGCGCGGGGTCGTTCCATGCTGCGTATCGTAGGTAAAACGGGAATCGCCGCGACGCATGATGACCAGTGCGACCACGATGGCCACAACTAGCACGATACCGGCGATAATAACCGTCAACTGGGAAGACATCTACGGGCCTCCCCTATTTGAGCTTGCGGGTCTTGGGCTTAAAGCGCATACCCGTCTGGCGTCCGCCACGTGCGGAGAATCCATAGCCGGACTGTGGCACGACGCCGGACATCAAAAACGGAATGGCAACCAGACCCGTCAGGATCGAGGACGGCAGCGCATGGCCGAAGATCGCCACGACAAAGCTCGTCTCCAAACCCATAAACAGCAAGATGATGCTGTAGATCACATTAATGACGAGCGCGAAGGCGCCCACAGTGACGCCGCGCGCACTTGGGGTACCGCCCGTCTGACCGACGGCGCTGTGCACCAGGGCAAAAGAACCCACGGTCAGCAGGAGCGACATAATGCCCACCGGCACGGCAGCGGACAGGTCATAAAACAAGCCGCTGCAAAAACCGCACACGACGGCACGGGTCGGGTCGCCCGAGAACACACTCAGGCACACCAAGATAATCATGAAGTTGACGCGACCACCCGCAATGGAGATCTGCGGTGCCAGGCCTGCCTGCAGCAGCACGCACACGATGGCGGCGATCACAAACGTGCGGGAGCTCATCCCCTGCTCGTGTAGATCCATGGACATGCCCCCTATTCGTTCGAGCCAGAATCGGTCGTCTCGGACGTGTCGGAACTGTCATCCGAGCTCTCGTCCTTCGTCTTGGTTGCAGCATCGCGCGACGTTCCCTGCGGCGTGCTGTTGGCCGTGCTCACGTCCTCATCCGAGGCCGACTGTTCATCGGTCAGCGAGGTAATGACCAGCACTTCCTCGTTGTTCTCGGCCGTGGTCTGAGCGCGCACCACAATGGTGTAGTACACGTCGTTTGCCGATTTCTCAACCGACGAGACGGTGCCGAGCGGTAGACCCTTGGGGAACACACCGCCGATGCCCGAGGTCACGATGATGTCGCCAACCTTAACGTCGGAGTCGACGCTCACGTACTCAAGACGCAGCGTGCCGTCAGCCTGACCCTGCAGCATGCCCTGGGCGCGCGTGTCCTGTACCATGGCGGACACACCCGAGTTCTCGTCGCCAATCAGGCGCACGGTGGACGTCTTGGCCGAGACTTCGATGATCTGGCCGATAACACCGGCAGAACTCGTCACGGGCATGTTGATGGTAAGGCCGTCGGCAGAGCCCTTGTCGATGGTAACGGTCGAGGTCCAGGCATCGCCGGAAGCACCAACGATACGAGCAGCGGTCGATTTGAGGTTATAGGTCGACTGCAGGCCGACCAGCCCCTCCAGACGCTCGGCGGTCTTTTGAGCCTCGGAGAGCTCAGCAACCTTAGAGGTCAGCTCCTCATTTTGCTTCTTAAGCTCGTCAAGCGTGTCCTGCGACGCCGTAAGGTTAGAGAACACGTTGCCGATCGCATTGAAGGGGGCCGCCACAGCCGAGCCCACAAAGCGCACCGGCGAGGTGATCGTCGTTACGCCCGAACGCACGGCATGAATCGGTCCTGCCTCGCCCTCGCGGATGTAAAACGTGAGCAGCAACACCGAAATCAGGCTGAAAACAATCAACGGGCGCATACCCGTTGATTGTCGCTTGGTATTCAGATTTGTGGAGAAACCCGAAGATCGTGCCAAATGGAATCCACCTTTTGGAAATTAAGCATTGGTCTGGACGAAGCCGCCATCAAACGCATTGGCCTCGAGCACACGGGCACAGCCGTTAACAACGTTATCGAGCGCCGTGGGGCTGACGTTGACCGAAACGCCGGTCTCATCCCGCAGACGCACGTCGAGACCGCGCAGCAGTGCGCCGCCACCGGTCAGCAAAATGCCGTAGTACATAAGGTCCGAGGCAAGATCGGGAGGCGTGGCGTCGAGTGCGTCCTTGACGGCCTTGGCCATCTCGTCGAGCGGCTTGTTGAGCGCGCGACGAATCTCCTCGCTCTCGATGCGCACGGTCTTGGGCAGACCGGTGATCACGTCGCGGCCGTTGACCTCGACGTCGAGCTCGTCCTTGAGCGGCACGGCGGAACCGACCTTGATCTTGATGTCCTCTGCCGTACGCTCTCCGATGGCCAGGTTGTAGGCATCGCGAACGTGCGTGAGGATGGCCTGGTCGAACTCGTCACCGGCAATACGGATGGACTGCGAGACGACGATGCCGCCCATGGCGATAACAGCGACCTCGGTGGTACCGCCGCCGATATCGATGACCATGGAGCCGGTGGGTTCCTCGACGGGCAGGTCGGCGCCGATAGCGGCAGCCATGGGCTCCTCGATCAGGTAGGCCTGACGAGCGCCAGCCTGGATCGTGGCCTCAAAGACGGCACGCTTCTCGACCGACGTGACGCCGGAGGGGACGCAGACGACAACGCGCGGACGCGGGGTCCACGGATAGCGCTTCTCGGACGCCTTGTCGATAAAGTAGCGAAGCATGGCCTCGGTAACATCGAAGTCGGCGATGACGCCGTCCTTCAGGGGACGAACGGCCACGATGTTGCCGGGCGTACGGCCGAGCATGCGCTTTGCCTCAATACCGACCGCCAAGATGCGCTCGTCGTTCTTGTCGATGGCGACAACAGAGGGCTCGCGAATGACGATGCCCTTGCCGCGCACGGAGACAAGCGTATTTGCGGTGCCGAGGTCGATGGCAAGATCGCCCGCATAGCTACCGAAGAACATATCCATCAAAGAAAACAACGCAACTCCTGATGTGTTGGATGATTGCTGGAAAACTACTAGCTCATCATACTAGCGCAAGCCCGGCACCTCACTTGTGGTGAAGCGCCGGGCAAAGCTAAATCCCATAAGGTCACTACTGGTTGTCAGCAGCCGAGAAATCCATATCGAGCGAGGAAACGGCCCAGCCGATATGGTTGTCGGAGCGCACGAATTTGACGGTGTACTCCTGCTCGCCGCCCTTGGACAGCGATGCCTTCACCTTAGCGGTCGTCTCGGTCATGGACTGATCCATGCCCTCGACGGACACGGTGGCACCCTGCGGAATCGAGGAGATGATCATCGACTTAGCGTCCTCGGACAGGCTCGAGGCCAGGCAAGACTCGGCCTTTGCCGTGTCACCGTCGCCGGCAGCCTGGAACAGATCGGTAACGACAGACTCCTGAGACGGGAAGCCAAAGCCGCGCGTGTAGGCAAAGCCCAGACCGCCCGCGGCGATCAAAATGAGCAGAAGCAGCACGATGAAGACTTTGAGACCCGTGTGGCGATGGCGACGACGGACCTTGGCCTGCTTACGATCCTGACGGTCCTGCTGGACCATCTCGGACTCGGACAGCGTAAAGAAGCCGGTGTCCGAGGGATCGGGCATAAACTGACCGGTCGCGCCCGTAGGATCGAGCGGATCGACGGCAGGAGCGTCCATCGCGGGCGCCGGAGCCGTGGCCATAGCCGTCTGGGCAGACAGCGCGGCAAGCGAATCGTGCACGCGGGCAAGCTCATCGGCCTGCTCGGAGGTGAGCTGGTAGATGCCATCGGCAGTAGCGGCGTTAAAGGCGTCGAGTGCGTCGGAGGGACGGCCGGCGGCAGAAAGTGCCTGACCCATGCCGGCGTTGAGCGCACGCGTGTCGTCGCGGGGACCGGCAAAGTCGATAGCCGTGCGGTAGGTCTCCACGGCATCCGCCGGACGGCCGAGCTTAATGAAGCAACGACCGAGCTCGCCGAGTGCGGCGGCAGGAGCCGGATTGGCGCCGTCGATGGCAGCCTGACGGAAGGCAGTACCCGCGTTGGCATAGTCGCCCGACTGGAACAGCGCGTTACCCAGGCCCAGATAGGCCTTGAACGGCGTGGCATAAGAAGCGTCCTGCGTAGCAGCAGAGAACGCCTGAGCGGCCGTCGTGTAGTCGCCCACGGCGGCGAGCGCCTTGCCGCGGTTGGTGAGCAGCGCGCCGCGCTTGCCATAGGTGCCGTCGTTGAGGGCGGCGGCGTAGGCCTCGGCGGCCTCGGCATACATGCCCAGGTGCATCAAGGCGTTACCACGAAGGTGATCGGCCTCGCCCATAATCTCATCGGGAGTCTTTGCCGCCCCAAGCATCTGGGCTGCAGCGGAAAAATCACCCGCGCGGTAAGCGGCGCGGCCCTGTTGGATCAGCTGGCTATTCAAGGAAGTCCCCTTTACTCGTGAACGATCTCGACATGGACGATCTCGTCGCCGGCACGCAGCTGCGAAATCACATCGAGACCCTCGACCGTGGTACCAAAGACGGTGTAACCGGAATCGAGGTTATGCTGGGCGCCCAGGCAGAAGTAGAACTGCGAACCCGCGGAATCGGGGTCCATGGAGCGTGCCATGGCAAGGGCGCCATCAACATGGCTGTTGCGCGGATTGGTGGCAAACTCGCCCTTGATGCAGTAGCCGGGGCCACCGGTACCGGGCATGCCGTCGGGGCCCTCAAGACCGGCAGCGACGTCGGCGCCGGACATATCGCGGGTATTGGGGTCGCCGCCCTGAATGACAAAGCCGGGCACATAGCGATGGAACTTAAGGCCATCATAGAAACCCATCGTGGAAAGCTCACAGAAGTTCGCGACATGAATGGGAGCGCCCTCGCCGTCAAACTTGACCTTGATGGTACCCTTCGACGTCTCGATAACGGCACACTCGTCGCCGGCAAGCTGATACTCGGGCGTGTAGAGCTCTTTCTTAAAACCAAACATGTGGTTCCTTCCTCGTGCGTTTAAAGCATATTTGTACGAATTGTAGCAATAAGCATGCGCTTACATCAATTGCGCACGTAGGTTATGCCGACTATGGCGAACTAATTTTAGGAACGCTGCTGCGGCTTCCAGGAGCCCACGTTGGCGTCGTACTGATTAAGCGCGCTGTTGCCACTCTGCGCGATGGGCGCCAGGATCTCGCTTTGGTGGGAACTCATCGACTCGCCATCGGGAATGGCCAGCGAGATGTCCCAGCTCTGGCAGATCACGTCGACGCGCTCGTACATCCACTCGGCAAGCTGCTTTAAGTGGGCGATGTCGTCCGCATAGACCGTATCGTCCTGGTACTTAAGGTTGTTGAGCTCATCTTGCGTCTTTTTAATCTGGTCGCGCAGGGCGTAGGCACTTTGCGACAGCTCCTGACGGGTGGACAGCGGCGTTTGGAGATAGCCGTTGTTAAAGGAATCGATGACCTCGCCGATCTGGTCCTCGTCACCGTAGGACACGATGGTCTGATACAGACCGTCGAGCCTGGTATAGAGCTGATCATCGGTCAGCACGGTTTCTTCCTGGACCACCTCGGCAGAATCGTCCTGCTTGGAATCGTCCTCAGTGGCCTCGCCCTTTTGGCGCGTGGGGAAGGTGGTTTGTGCAGCTTGGCCAAACTGGTCGTAGAAGCCAGGCATGACACCCATGGGATCGGCCGTCACGAACCAATAGGCACCACCGCAAACGACTGCAAGGACCACGATGACGATGAGCGGCTTGGGGATATGACGCTTGTGCTTGTGATAGGCGTCCTCGTCGGGATGCACCTTGCGCTTGGGTTTTTGAGCATCGTCGTGCAGGGAAACGGGCGTGGGAATATCGACCTTGGGGATACCGAAATCCTTATCGAAAGCCGGCAGCACGCAGGTCTCGTTAGGATCGGCGGCGTCCGAAAGAACCGCGGCAGCCGAGGCGGGCGCATGAGGCACCTCGGTATCGATCTGCTCTTGCGTTAGGCGCGGAAAGCCCGCCGTGCGGCCCGCTGCCAGGTCGGATGCGGCCGCGTCCTCGGAGAGGATGCCCGGAGCGGGGCGTCCGCATTTGGGGCACGTACGATCATGCGGAGAAAGACGGGCACCGCAGCCCTCGCAGAACACGAACTCGGTGTGCTCGGGACCATCGCCCGGACCCACATAGGCGTTGCAGTAGGGGCAGAACGAGGCGCCGTCCTCGATAGTCTTAAGGCAATGCGGGCAGATCACGGCATCCTCTTTTCGAAGCAATTCAAACAATCGAGGTTAGAGCATAACATCGCCACGGCCCCACAGGAGCAAGGCACCAATTCAACATCGCCAGGGCGCGTAGTTACTTCTTCTTCTTGCTTGGCATCGAGACTTTGATGCCTTGGGCGGACTTGGTTACGCGGGAGCGCTTGACGCCCGTGGACTTCTTTTTCTTGGGCTGGGCCTGGCCCACGCCCTCGAGTGCGCGGGCCTCGGCCTCGCGAGCGGTGCGATCTTCGCGGCGCTGCGCC
>UQUD01000008.1 GCA_900544225.1 uncultured Collinsella sp. | reverse complement strand
GCCCACCGCCGCGGCGGCACGCGCCTCCGCCAGCGCCTCGCTCATGAACTTCTCATCGATTCCGGTGCTCGTCATCGTTCGCCTTCCCTGTTGCAAATCCAAAACGATGCTATCATTACGACTCACGGAGAGATGGCAGAGCGGTTGAATGCGGCGGTCTTGAAAACCGTTGAGCGCGAGAGCGTTCCGGGGGTTCGAATCCCCCTCTCTCCGCCACTTCTAGTGATGCACCGGCGTCATGGTGCGCTCAAACAGCGCATCGACCACGTCGGCCATCTCGGGTCGACGCTCAAGATCGTGGCCCGATTCCCACCAATTTGTGAACAACCGAATAATGCCACCGGCGATAAACTCCGATGTCGTCTCGAGCGAAACGGGTGCCAAGGCGTCTTCGGCAAGCGAGCTCATCACACGCTCGCGAATGGAACGCGCAATACGGTCGCAAATCATGCCGGTCAG
Organism: uncultured Collinsella sp.; assembly: GCA_900544225.1. GTDB lineage: Bacteria > Actinomycetota > Coriobacteriia > Coriobacteriales > Coriobacteriaceae > Collinsella. The sequence continues at coordinate 36,072 of UQUD01000008.1, read as the reverse complement.
CATACCCGACATGCTGCTGGCCAAAAGGTTATCCATGAGCTGCTCATGCGCCAGAATCATATTCATGGCATCGTCAAAGACCTCATGGCGAAGCGCCCGTACGTCATCAAGCGGCTCCGCGTCCGCTGCATCGGTCCGGTTTTGCGGCAAGCCCGTCATAAGCTCATCGATATAGAAGGCAAAGTAATCGTTTTTATCGCGAAAATGCTTATAGAACGTTGTGCGGCGAATCAGGGCCCGGTCGCAAAGCATGGCAACCGTCAAATCCTCAAACCGATGCTCTTCCAAAAGCTCGGTAAAGGCATCGAACAGGGCACGATAGGTTTTCTTGATGCGAAGGTCCATCCGTATCGCCATCCTCAAGGTGTAGACAGCATTCCTTAATTTGTCGCATATCTTACACCTGTACCACCCGTTCCATATTGGCGGCCCCTCCTTGGCGGAAACATAACGCTTACCGGAAAGTTCGGTATCGCCAAAGGTTGCGGGTATACTAGTAGCGTTACACCAACGGCGGCCGGCGCAAAACGCCGCTGCCATTCGAAACGGAGACATCATGCTTCCCGTCATCATCGGTATCGTTGTTGTCGTTGCGATCGCCAGCGCCATCGCCGGCATCTACAACAACATGGTCACCAAGCGCAATCGCATCGATAATGCCTGGCAGAACATCGACACGCAGCTGCAGCGCCGCAACGACCTGATCCCTAACCTGGTCGAGACCGTCAAGGGCTACGCCAAGCACGAGCAGGACACGCTCGCCGCCGTAGTCAACGCGCGCAACGCCGCCGTGAGCGCCACCACCCCCGAGGCCAAGATGGAAGCGGACAACGTGCTGACCGGTGCGCTGCGCCAGCTCTTTGCCGTCGCCGAGGCCTACCCCGACCTTAAGGCAAATACCAACTTTACGCAGCTCCAGTCCACGCTCGAGGACACCGAGAACAAGGTGAGCTACGCGCGCCAGAGCTACAACGATTGCGTGCTCAGCTACAACAACGCCATCCAGACGTTCCCGGCCGTTATCTTTGCCGGCATCTTCCAGTTTAAGGAGCGCCAGGGCTTCGAGGCCGCCGAGGCCGCCCGCCAGGCACCGACCGTCAAGTTCTAACAGATCCGCAGCGTATCTTCAATCGGGTATATGCATAAACCGCCCTGTCGAATGCATACTTCGACGGGGCGGTTTCCTTTGTCGCGAAGGTCCCCCTCAAGGCGCCGTGCATTTTTGTGAGTATTCAGCATGCCCGACAGCTTCGAGCGCCACGATAAATGCCAAAGACCGCGAATATCCCCTGCAAATCAAACGCTGTCAGCCCATAGCCCCGCCCATCATTCGTAGAAAACATCGAGAAATCCCGATTTTTCGCCCGAGGTCGGTATGCAAGGGCCTTCGATTGCAGAATACTCGCAAAAATGCACGTCGCCACCACCCCCACATGGCTCGAAGCAAAACAAAAGCGCGGCCAAAAGGCCGCGTACCATCTTTAATTCAGATCTATATTGCCCGTAACGGCAGTACCGAGGTAACGCAGTCCCGAGGGCAACCTACCTTTCCGGCGCACTCCGCAGGACGAAAGAACCTCCGCCGCACGAAGTGCGCAGCGGAGGTTCTTTCATGTCCGAGGACGCGCCGGAAAGGTAGGTTGCCCTCGGGCCGGACATACAAGGCAGCTTATGCGACGGTGTAAACCCAGTTGTGCTTATCCTCAACAGCACCAGACTGGATGCCCGTCAGGGTCTCGCGGAGCTTCTTCATCACAGGACCGATCTCGGTGTAGCCAGCCGGGAAGGTCACAGTCTCGTCGGCACCGTAGACCTTGTTGTCAATCTCGCCGACCGGGGAGATAACGGCAGCGGTGCCGCACAGACCGCACTCAACAAAGGTGCCGGCCTTGACCTCGGCCCACTCGACGGGACGCTGGTCGACGGTCATGCCCAGGTCCTCAGCGACCTGAACGAGCGAACGACGGGTGATGGAAGGAAGAATGGAGTCGGTGTGCGACTGCGGGACGACAAGCGTGCCGTCCTCCTTCACGAACAGGACGTTGGCGCCACCGGTCTCCTCGACATAGGTGCGGGACTCGGAGTCGAGATACAGGTTCTCGGCATAGCCCTCGCGGTGAGCCTCCATCGTGGGCTTCAGGGACATGGCGTAGTTGAGGCCGGCCTTGATGTTGCCGGTGCCGTGCGGTGCGGCGCGGTCGTACTCGGAAACGCGCAGCTTAACGGGCTTGAGGCCACCCTTAAAGTACGGACCGACCGGGGTCACGAGAATGCGGAACGTGTACTCAGGAGCGGGAGCCACGCCGATTACGTCACCGGAGCCGATCATAAACGGACGCACATACAGGGTTGCGCCAGAGCCGAAGGGCGGAACCCATGCGGCGTTGGCAGAAACGACCTGCTTGACGGCCTCGACAAACTTGTCCTTGGGGAACGGGGGCATCTCGAGGCGCTGGGCAGAGTTGTACATGCGCTCGGCGTTCATGTCGGGACGGAAGCAGACGATGCTGCCGTCCTCGGCGGTGTAGGCCTTCAGGCCCTCAAAGACCTCCTGGCAGTAGTGGAAGATGCCGCCACACTCGGAGACATGCAGGGTGTGGTCGGTGGTCAGGCCGCCCTCGTCCCACTCGCCGTCCTTCCAATGGGCCTCGTAGCTGTAATCGGTCTTCATGTAGCCAAAGCCGAGGCTACCCCAATCGATATCCTTCTTCTCGACAGTCATATGTCGCTCCTTACATACACGGTTGCATACTCGCGAACCCGCACGCAAGGACCGAAGCCGGCCGCGTCGCAACGTCGCATACCCGGAGCGTAGGGCCGGGCAGGACACGCGGGCAGCATCAAAGCCGATGGCGCGTCGATTCGCATGCAGGTGATTGTACTCCCCGCACGCCTTGGATAAAACGTTTTTCTTTAACTAAGTAAAGTATTTTCATTTGCCTTCAACACAAAAGGCCCGCCATCGAATCCGATGACGGGCCTTGGAATCAACGTCCGAAAACAAGCTCGGACTAGGCGTTCTTTTTACCGAGCTTAGCCTTAACCAGACCGACCACGGTCGGAATGATCGACACGGCGACAATGCCGACGATCAGCAGCTCAAAGTGCTCCTGCACAAACGGAATGCCACCAAAGAAGTAACCCAGCAGCGTAAAGACCGTCGACCAGGTAATGCCGCCCAGCACGTTAAAGACGACAAAGTTGCGCCAGTGCATGCCGCCCATGCCAGCGATAAAGGGCACAAAGGTGCGGATAAACGGGAAGAAGCGACCCAGGAAGATGGCCAGGTGACCCCACTTGTCCAAGAAGTCCTCGGACTTTTTGATGCGCTCGGGCGTCATGGCCTTGACCTTGCCCGAAGCGATGATCTTGCGGCCAAAGAAGTGACCGATCATAAAGTTGCACTGATCACCCAAAATGGCAGCGGCCCATGCGGTGGCCAGAAGCGCCACGATGTTAAAGCCGCCGTTGTGGGCAAAGAAACCCGAGGCGAACAGCAGCGAATCACCGGGAAGGAACGGGAAGAACACCACGCCCGTCTCGATAAAGATGATCAGGAACACGCAGCCGTAGGCCATAAGCGGGCCGGCGGCGATCCAGCTGGCGATCGCGGTGCGCGGGTCCTTAAGCAGCTCGGCAATAAAATTGATGAAACCCATGAAGTAAAACCTCTCAGTTGTGGGCGCGGATACGTCCAAGTTGACCAGTATACGGTTGCGGCGCCCCCTCGTGCGCAACCCCACAAAAGCATGACCCCATTACCAGCAAGTTTGCATAACTGACACCTGTCGTGCAATACCGTCAAGATTATCCTTCCTAATCCCTAGCGAATCGCTATACTTTATTGAACCGCATTGCCATGGCGCTAAGGGAGGGCGGCCGGTGAGCTTTATCAATACCATTCGCGAGGACATCAAGACCGTCCAAGCGCAGGATCCCGCCGCGCAAAACGGTCTAGTCATCTTCCTTTCCTATCCTGGCCTGCACGCCAAGTGGAACCACGTGCCCGAGCACTGGCTGTGGGAGCACGGTCATCGCTCGCTCGCCCGCGTGCTCTCGCAAATCACCCGCCACATCACCGGCGTCGAGATTCACCCTGCCGCGCAGATTGGCAAGCACTTCTTTATCGACCACGCCATGGGCGTCGTCATCGGCGAGACCACCATTGTGGGCGACAATTGTGTGCTCTACCAGGGCGTCACGCTCGGCGGCACCGGCAACGAGACCGGCAAGCGTCACCCCACCCTGGGCAACAATGTCACGGTGGGCACGGGCGCCAAGGTGCTCGGCAACATCCGCATCGGCAACAACGTCAAGATCGGCGGCAACTCGGTCGTCGTTAAGGACGTCCCCGACAACTGCACCGTCGTGGGCGTGCCGGGACGCATCATCAAGCGCAACGGCTGCCGTGTGTTCGAGGAGAGTTTCGACGCCAAGCAGCATCGCGAGTACATGCCCGATGACGCCGCCGAGCAGTCCGCCCTCAACCGCCAGGGCATCACCGAGAATGCCCGCCGCGTCAAGGAACTCGAGCGAGAGGTGGCCGAGCTCAAGACCCTCGTCGCCAAGCTCGTGGACGAACGCTAGGAACGCAAGCGGCACAAAACGACATCGGCATCAACGCAAAGGCGCGCCAGGGAATTCATCCCCGGCGCGCCTTATTTGTGATGTGGCAAAGAGACTGTCCCTTTGTCACATTATGCGAACTGGCTCAGATAGAGGTCGGCGTAGGCACCCTCGGCAGCCAGCAGCTCCTTATGCGTGCCCTGCTCGATAATGTTGCCGTGATCCATGACCAAGATCAGGTCGGCGTCCACGATCGTCGACAGGCGGTGCGCGATCACAAAGCTCGTGCGCCCGCGCATGAGCGCGTCCATGGCACGACCGATGGCAAGCTCGGTACGCGTATCCACGCTTGAGGTCGCCTCGTCCAGGATGAGAATCGCCGGGTTATTGAGCAGCACGCGTGCGATGGTCAGCAGCTGACGCTGGCCCTGGCTGATGCTTTCGGCATCGTTGGCCACGCGCGTGTCATAGCCCTGCGGCATGGTGCGCACAAAGAAGTCGACCTGCGCGGCGCGCGCAGCCGCCACGATCTCCTCACGCGTCGCCTCGGGACAGCCGTAGGCGATGTTTTCGGCAATCGTGCCATCGAACAGCCAGGCGTCCTGCAGCACCATGCCAAACTGCTGCCGTAGCTCGCCGCGGTCCATGCGGCTCGTATCCACGCCGTCGAGCGTAATACGCCCGCCGTCAATCTCGTAGAAGCGCATGAGCAGGTTGATGAGCGTCGTCTTGCCCGCGCCCGTGGTTCCCACCACGGCAATCTTCTGGCCCGGCTCGGCGGTAAACGACACGTCGTGCATAAGCGGCTTGTCGGGCGAATAACCAAAGCGCACGTGCTCAAAGGAGACGCGACCCTCAACGCGACCCGGCAGCTTGGCGGCCTCGTCCGGCAGCGGATCGGCCTCCATCTCGGGCTCATCGAGCAGGTCGAACACGCGCTCCGCACTCGCCAACGCGCTCTGCAGCGAGTTGAAGGTAAACGACAGCTGCGTCATGGGTTCGGACGCCTCGTAGATAAACTGGAAGAACGCCTGGAACACGCCGACGGTCATGTGACCGGCAACCAGCATGCTGCAGCCCACCAGCGCGATCACGATCTGCGCCAAACGGCCGATAAAGCGCACCGCAGGGCCGACGGCATTGATCATAAAGTCGGCCTTGGCACTCACGCGTGCCAGCTCGCCCGAGGCCTGGTGCACCTCGGCAGAACTTTGGCGTTCGCGGTTAAACGCGCGGATCACCAGACGGCCCGAATAGCCTTCCTCGACCGCACTCGTAATCTTGGACACCCACTCCTGGCGCTCGCCCGTCACATCGTGTGTGCGGCGCGAGACGACCTTCGTCACCAGCAGCGACAGTGCCGTAAAGAACAGAAAGACGAGCGTAAGCTGCACGCTGAACACGAACATCACGCTCACAGCACCAACAACCGTGCCGATCGACACGAGCAGCTGCAGCAATCCGCGCTGCATGCTCTCGGACATCTTGTCCAGGTCGTTGGTCGCGCGGCTGACGACCTCGCCGGGACGATGCGCGTCAAAATAGGCGAGCGGCAGACGGTTGAGCTTTTGCGCGATGCGGTTGCGCAGGCGCAGATTGAGACGCTCAGCGACGCTCGACATCAAAAAGCTCTGGAGCGCATAGAACGAGGCAGCGGCAGTCCAGATCATAAAGTAGACGAAAATGGTCTTGCCGCAGTTCTCCCAGGTGATGCTGAAAGTGGTGTCGTTGGCAAACGCCACCTGAATGTGGCCCCACAGCTCATCGATCACGCGGGCGCTATATGCCGGCGCGGCGGTGTTAAAGATGACATAGAACACAATGCTCGCGAACACGATATAGAAGCGCCAATGGTCGCCGGCAGCCTCACTCCACAGGCGGCGCACCGTCGCCCAGGTATCCCGAGGCGTCTCGTCCTCGTCTTCGTCGTCCACGTCGCGCATACGCTCTGCCTCGGCGCGGGCGCGCTCGTCCTCGGCACGTTCGTTTTCCTCGTAGAGCGCTTGGCGGCGAGCCTCGCGCTCCGCCGCCTTGGCGGCTTCGTCCAGGTCGGGCGCGACGCCCGTCTCCTCGACTGTCTCTACAACCGCAGCGCCATCGACGATGCCCTGCTTCTTGAGCTCCTCGGTCATGCTACTCACCTCCCTTCATCTGCGATTCCGCGATTGCGCGGTACACCTCGCAGGTTTCCATGAGCTCGTCGTGCGTGCCTAGGCCCACGATCTCGCCGTCTTTGAGCACCACGATCTGATCGGCATGCAAAATAGTCGAGATGCGCTGGGCGATGATGAGCACCGCGGCATCGCACGTCTCGTCCTGCAGCGCATGGCGCAGTGCCGCATCGGTCTTAAAGTCCAGGGCCGAAAAACTGTCGTCGAAGATATATAGATCGGCATGCTTCATGAGTGCGCGGGCAATCGCCAGGCGCTGGCGCTGACCACCCGAGAAGTTCGTGCCGCCCTGGGCCACCGGCGTATCGAGCCCCTGGGGCTGGTCGAGCACAAAGGTGCTCTGGGCAACCTCCAGCGCATGGAGCATGTCAGCCTCAGTCGCGTCTTCGTTGCCAAAGCGCAGGTTGCTCGCCACCGTACCCGAGAACAGCCATGCCTTCTGCGGCACATAGGCGATACGCCCGCGGATGTCGTCTTGCGAAAGGTCGCGCAGATCGATGCCATTCAGGCGAATGGCGCCCTTCGTGGCATCGTGGAAGCGAAGCAAGAGCTTGGCCACCGTCGACTTGCCCGAACCCGTCGAGCCTACAATCGCCGTGGTCTGGCTACGGCGACAGGCAAAGCTCAGGTCGCACAGGGTATCCTCGTCGGCATCGTCAAAACGGAACGACATGTGGTCGAACACGGCCACCGCGTCGGCACCGTCAACAGACTCCGCCGCGCACGTGTCCAGCGTGCGCTTGCCGTCCACGATGCTCGGCTCAATCTCCAACACCTGCTGCGCACGGTTCAGGCATGCGGCGGCGCGTGGGAGCGTCAGAATCACCATCTGCGCCGTCATCACAAAGAACAGGATCAGGATCGCGTACTCCAGCACGGCCGAGATGCTACCGATTTGCATGGCGTGGACGCCCACGCGGTTGCCGCCCACCCACAGCACCGCCACCTCGGCGATATTCATCAAAAAGAAGCTGGAGCTGTCGAGACCCACAAACAGGTGGTTGACCTTGATGGCATTGGCCGCGTAATCGCTAAACACCTCGTCCAGGCGCTGCTCCTCGTGGCGCTCCTTGTTAAATGCGCGGATGACGCGCACGCCCACGATGTTCTCGCGCAGCACCACGTTCATGCGGTCGATAAAGCTCTGCAGGCGCATAAAGATCGGCGCGGCGTTGGCAACGGTAAAGACCGCCGCCACCAGCACGATCGCAACCACCACGCCCAGCAGCGTACCCATGGCGGGATCGATGAACCAAGCAAAAATGATGCCTGCCACGGCCAAGAACGGCACCGGCAGCACCAGCTGAATCGTCTGAAGGACAGCTTGCTGAATCACGTTGATGTCGTTGAGCGAGCGCGTGATCATCGAACCCGTGCCAAAGCGCTCAAAGTCGCTGGCGGACAGCTCGAGCGACTTGTCGTACACGGCATTGCGGATATCGCAGGCCACGTTGGCGGCCAGGCGCGCCGAAAGATAGCAGCCCAGCACCGTGCCGCCGCTGGCCATGCCGGTCGCGATAAGCATGTACAGGCCGTTGCGTAATATATAGTCGACATCACCCGTGGTAATACCGGTGTTGACCATGTTCGCCAGCATCGTGGGAACCAACAGCGTACCGACGTTATCTATCAGCACCGCAAACAGCGTCACCGCAATCAGACCGCGGTACGGCCTCATAAACCTCATTAAGAGTCGCATGCGTCCCCCTCGCCCTTATCGTCAGTCTCGTTCTCGGCGGCCACTTGCCGTTTAAATGCCTCGCACTCTTCGTTAAGAACATGGGAGAACTTACCGACCAAGCGCATGATCTCGCACTGTTCCCACGGCTCGAGCGCCTCGAATGCCTGTTGCTCGGCTTTTTGCGCCGGCAACGCGTAGCGCTTGGCAAACCGCACGCCTTCTTCGGTCAGTCGTACAACCTTGTTTTTACGACTGCCCTCGGCAAACTCCAACGTCGCAAGCCCTCGCGCCCTAAGCGTTTTAATCGCCGAATTGATGGTCTGTTTGCTGTAGAACCATTCACTCGTCAGCCGACTCACGGCAACGCTTCCGCCCGCTGCACTCGTGTCGACGAGCATCCAGTAGGCGCAGTCCGAAAGGCCGCAGGCGCGCGAGAACTCCGAATAGATATGGTCGAGTCCATTGAGCAACCGATCGAAGTCGACCAGCGTAACCGCACTATTCATCTATCCCACCATTCAATTGTCCGATTTTGACCAATTATGTGTCTCTAGATTAGTCCGAGTTTTGACTATCGTCAACAGGCTCTCCGCAAATGCGTGCATTTTTATGGCCTATCGGCAGAAAAAGACCGCCGGCGCGGGGGCGGCGCCAGCGGTCACGTGAAAATCGGGTTTTATTGCCTGTTAAGCGGCGACGGCCTCATAGACCGTAGCGCCCGAGAAGCTGTCATGCAGGCTCTTGCCGGCAATCCACGGCAGCTCGACGACCTCGCAGACCGTGTTGACCAACTCAGAACAGTCAGTAAAGTGGCCCTTGTCGTTGAGGGCCTCGCAATCCTGAACACGCCAATAGCCATCGGTGTGCGTGATGTAGTACTCGTGATCGTTGATCGACACGAAAGCGCGCGTCTTGGAACGCAGCAGCTTCAGAAATCCTTCGAAATCGGTCTCGACGACATCTCCAGCCTGGAACATGATGTTACCTCCTGGCCCGGCGCCACCACGGCGCATTGATAAACGTTGGTACTCCTTTAGTAAAACCTTTATCAGAGGTTATGCGTTCGTCATTTAGGCAAGTGGTAAAAAACCGCAGGGTAGACGGGATAAAACGTTTAACCATCCCATTTGTTTGTCACATTCTGAAGGTACTTTTATGCAAACCTACTTTCCCAATTGGAATCTATCCTTTTGGCCGGGCAATTGACCGTCTATCGTTTGAGCCCGACGGGTATGAACGGGGCATCTGCAACGCCACCGCAAGGAGACACCATGGAGACTATCGAAGCACTCATTCACCGCCGCAGCTGCCGCAACTACAGCGATCGTCCCGTCGAGGCCGAAAAGCTTGCACGTATTATCGAAGCCGGCCAATATGCACCGAGCGGCATGGGCCGCCAGCCGGTGACGTTTGTCGCCGTCACCGACCCCGCGACCGTCGAGCGTCTCTCGCAGCTCAACGCGCAAGTCATGGGCAGCAACAGCGACCCCTTCTATGGCGCCAAGACCGTTGTGGTGGTGCTGGTTGACCGCAGCGTGCCCACACATCTGGAAGACGGCTCGCTCGCCATGGGCAACTTGCTCAACGCCGCTTATGCGCTGGGTGTCGATTCGTGCTGGATTCACCGCGCGCATGAGGTCTTTGACTCGCCCGAGGGCCTGGAGCTGCTGGCCAGCTGGGGCCTGCCCGCCGACGGCAGTCTGCGCGGTGTCGGTAACTGCATTCTTGGCTACGCCGAGGACACGCTACCTGAGCCCAAACCCCGCCGCGACAACGTGGTATACGTCAAGTAGCGCAGGAGTGTCCCAAACTGCCGGCAGAAAGGGAACGTCCCCTTCTGCCGGCAAGCTATGTTGATATTTGAGTAGTCGTCGTTTCGTTCGTCTGGGCCGTTTCGGCGTCGTCGCCTTGCTTATCTTCGTCCTTTTGCGCGTCGGCGATGGTGGTGGCCGCCGCGACGATACCGCGCTGGGGCGCGACGCCTGTCTGGGTCTGAGCGCCCTCGATAACTTCTGTGCCTGCATGCGCGAGCTCGGGCGATTTAAACACTGCGTCCAAGTTGGCGCCACCGCCGGCGTAGCCAAGCGCAGCGAGTGCGATGACGATCACTGCAACGACGACCGCGATCGGAACATAACGATGCCAACCAGCCGGATTGAGTCCGCTGCGGCGAGCCGCCCCGCGGCTGATGTAACCGAGCGTTCCATCGTGCTTGAGCTTTGAGCCCACCACGCGTTTACGGCCCCACAGTGAGGACTCTGCCTGCATGGCCAAGCGGGCGCTTGCCGAAGGATAGCCGTATTTAGTGCGCTTGAACGAGCCGTCAAACCCCGAGGCGTGTTTACCCCACGTCACCGATGTTGTGCGTCGGTTGACCGGCGCGGCACTCCGCCTTCTGCGGCTCGGTTTTGAAGTCTCAGCCATATGCCCTCGCACGCCGTAACCGAATCGAAACAATAACGCTTTGGACTGTAGCACACGCGTCGCGCGCGGTCACGGGCGCCTCGCTCAACGGTCATCGTCCTTCAGCAAGCGCCACAGCGTTGTACGGCTTATGCCCAGCACCTCCGCCGCGCGGGTTCGGTTGCCGTGGAGATGATCTACAACCAGATGCGCGATATCTCGCTCGGTATCGGCCAGCGGTCGCAGGATATACAGGTCACTTTCGAGCGTCGGGGCGCCAAAGGTTGCGGTCTTAATCACGTCCTCTTGGGCGAGCACTTCCTCCGCCACAGCGCGGTCCACCGTGCCCGCCCCCACCAATATATACAGTCGTTCCGAGACCTCGCGGAGCTGCAGATAGTTGCGCGGCCAGCGGTAAGCATCGAGTGTCTTCGTCGCCGCGGCAGACAGCGTGGGCGCTGCCGTCCCAAATGCATCAGCGAGATATTCCAAATAGCGCGCAACCTTCGTCGACGCGGCTCCCTGCTCGGCGATTGCCGGCGCCACGCTCACCGCACAGGCGAAGCGCTCGGTCACAAAGGCGGCTTGATCACTTTCGCTGCCGCCCGGCATGTCATTCGCCGTCAGCACCACATGGCAGCGCGTCGCCAACGCGGTGTCGGCCATCGTGGAAACGAGCTCGCGGAGGCGCTGGGGGCCAACCGCGTTCCAGCCCTCAATGCAAAGGGTCAGCCCCGTTTGGAACAGCGGCGATTCGGAGCTTTTGAGCATATGGCGCCAACCGCGATCGGTGAGTTCATCGAGCGCAACGGAAACAAAGGGCTGATCGGCAAAAGGACCGTCCAGATAGAGGCGCTTGGCGATCTCAACCTGACCCGCTCCCAGCTCACCCTCGAGCATAAGGGGCACACCGCGCGCGTAGCTCTCGGCAACTGGTCCAGCCACCGCAGCGGCCCCCTCAACGATGCCGTACGCCCTCGATTCGTAGCGGGCCTCAACTTCGTCGGCGTTGAGCCACTCGACGCCCGCATGCGCCGCGGCACCGCGCACCTCGCGGACCACGACGGCCCAAAGGCCCCCGCCCTCTTTGTCGGTGGGGCGAACGGTCAGGCTCAGGCGCGTACCCGCACGCCCCATAACCAGACGCGCGCCGTCTCCTATACGGTCGAGGCGCTCAGCGACAAAAACCGCCACATCCCGCTCAAGCGCCGCGTCATTCATGGTCGAGATCGCGACGTCCCCATGCGCATCGATTGCCAATGCCGAGGCCCCGGCAGCAGCCAGGGCATCGGTCAAGATGTTCAGTTTGGCATCGCTATCCATGATTTGCCCCTGTCCGCGGCGTCGTGCAACCGCCGACGGTCGTACGACCGAGTGTTTCAAAATTGAACGATATTGCTTACCAAACACTATAGGGCAGAAAGCGCCGTCCTGCGAGTATAGGTGTTGCCCCGCATCGCCATCCTGGCGGGGCGATAAGAGCTCTTCGGGTCTTATAAACCTGCGGACAAGCCATACCCGCAAGAGCTCCTATCGCTCCACCGCAAGCATGCGCTCACCAGCACGAAGCACGCAGCACGCAAACAAGCTACTTCTCTACCAGATTCCCAGTACGTGTTGCATTCCCAAACTCATGCACGCAATGCCAATCCAGCAGCAAAAGCCCAGCGCGATGGGCTTGCCGCCCTTTTTGACCAGCTCGACGATATCGGTATTAAAGCCAATAGCCGCCATGGCCATCACAATAAAGAACTTCGACAGCTCCTTGATGGGCGCCGTGATGGATGCAGGAAGCTGAAGCACCGTGGTGATCACGCTCGCCAGCACAAAGAACAGCACAAACATGGGAAACGCACGTTTAAGCGAGAACGTGCTTTTGGCGTCGCCGCCGGCTTTGCGCGCCAGATGCATCTGCCAGCATGCGAGGACCAACGTGATGGGGATAATGGCCAGCGTCCTGGTGAGCTTGACCACCGTGGCGCTCTCGAGCACATTGGCGCCGGGATGCATGCTGTCCCAGGCACTCGCCGCAGCCGTTACGGACGAGGTGTCGTTGATGGCGGTGCCGGCAAACAGGCCAAAGCCCTCGTTGGTCAGCCCGAGCATGCCGCCGAGCGTCGGAAACACGAGCGCCGCGATAACGTTAAACAGGAAGATGACCGAAATGGCCTGGGCAATCTCGCGATCGTCGGCATCGATGACGGGTGCGGTCGCGGCGATGGCAGAACCGCCGCAAATCGACGAACCCACACCCACAAGCGTCGCGATCTTGCCCGGCACGTTCATGACGCGGCAGAGCACAAAGGCGATGACAAGCGAGGTCGAGATTGTCGCCACGATAATCGGCAGCGACTGGGCGCCCTTGGACAGAATCTGGGAGAGGTTCATGCCAAAGCCAAGCAGAATAACCGCGTACTGCAAGACTTTTTTGGACGTATAGGTGACGCCGGCGGCGAGCTGTTCGCGACGCTTCCCGGGAAAGACGAGCGCCAGGACCATGCCAAAGAGGATGGCAAATACCGGACCGCCTACCACTTCAATTTGTTTGCCGAGCAACGTCGCGGGAATGGCGATGATCAGGCAGAACAAGACGCCTTTCCAGCGCTCGCGTACGATATTTGCCAGTTGCATATGGGACTCCTTCTTTCTATTTCACGTTTGCGACGGCTTATGATACGGCAACATTGAGCGCAGCCTTGCGCAAACACAGGCTAAGATGCCGCAATAGTTCTCGGGCGACAGCCGAATTACCCACCGCGGAGAGCTGATTCGCGGCATAATTAACAACTGACATATGAGTTTGATAGAACAGTTGCGAGGCGCTATGGAAGAATCGATGCACGTCGGCGAGCAGGAAACGAGCCTACAGGACCAGTCCTACCACACCATTCGACGCAAAATCGTCTACCTGGACTACAAGCCCGGCGAAAAGCTGGGCGTCAAGCAGCTTTGCGATGACCTGGACATGGGTCGCACGCCCGTGCGCGAGGCTTTGGTTCGCTTGGCGCAAGAGGGCCTGGTGCGCACCGTACCCCAAAGCGGCACCTATGTTTCGCCCATCAACCTCACCCTTGCCGAGAGTGCCTGTTATATCCGCGAGCATCTGGAAAAGCAGGTGATCGTGGAGTGCTGTGCGCGCGCCACCTCGGCAGGCATCGAGCAGCTCGACCGAGCCATCGCGCTGCAGGAAAAGGCCATGGCCGATGAGGATCGCATCGGCTTCTTTTTGAGCGACAACCTCATGCATCACATGATTTTTAGCATCGCATGTCGCAGCACCGTGTGGTCGTGGCTCGAAGAGACCAATGCCGACCTGGAGCGCTTCCGCTGGCTGCGCGCCGCCACGCAGGTTCTCGACAATCAGGACATCGTGAACGAGCACAAGCAGATTCGCCGCGCTATCGCCGGTCGCGACCCCATCGAAGCGAGCTTTTTGGTCAGCAAGCACCTGCACATGATGTTCCGCAATCAAACCGAGGTTCTGGACCAGTTCCCCGAGTACTTCGAGACCAGCAAGCTCCGCTAACCTGCCAAAAAGGGACAGGTTTATTTTGGCAGGTTTTATCCGAGCAAATGCAACAAGGCCCGGCTCCGTCTTGATGCGGAGCCGGGCCTTAGTCGCTAGAACGGCGGAACCAACTACTCGACCGTGACGCTTTTCGCCAGGTTTCGGGGTTGGTCGACGTCGCAGCCGCGCAGGATGGCGACCTCGCGGGCGAGCAGCTGCAGCGGGACGCTCGCCGTGATGGGGCTGAACACGTCGCGGACTGCTGGCACGCGGATAATGCAGTCGGCGATCTTGTTGATCTCCTCATCGCCCTCGGTGGCAACGACGATGACCTTGGCGCCGCGCGCCTTGCACTCCATGAGGTTCGACACGGTCTTGTCGTAGGTGGCACTCTTGGTGGCCACGGCGATGACAGGGAAGCCCGGGTCGATCAGCGCGATGGGGCCGTGCTTCATCTCACCGGCGGCGTAGGCCTCGGCGTGCAGGTAGCTGACCTCTTTGAGCTTGAGCGCGCCCTCGTAGGAAATAGCGGCACCCATGCCACGGCCCACGAACAGCGCCGACTGCGCGTCCTTGCACAGCAGGGCGGCCTCATGCACGGTCTCGGTTTGGGTATCCAAAATCCACTGGATCTGCTCGGCCGTATCGGAAAGCTCGCGGAACAGCATGCGCGCCTGCTTGGTGGTCAAGCGGTACTTGACCTGCGCCAGCAGCAGAGCCAAAAGCGTAAGGCTCACGACCTGGCCGATGAAGCTCTTGGTCGAGGCGACCGCGATCTCCTTGTTGGCCTTGGTGTAGATGACGCCGTCGCTCTCACGCGCCACGGGGCTGCCCACCACGTTGGTGATGCCGAAGACCTTGGCACCCTTGATGCGCGCATCGCGAATGGCGGCAAGGGTATCGGCCGTCTCGCCCGACTGGGACACGGCAACGACAAGCGTCGTCGGCGTAATGATGGGGTTGCGATAACGGAACTCGCTGGCCGCCTCCACCTCGGTGGGGATGCGAGCCCAGCCCTCAATGAGATTCTTGGCAATGAGGCCAGCGTGATAGCTGGTGCCGCAAGCGATCACGTAGACGCGGTCGATGTCGTTGAGCTCCTCGAGCGAAAGGCCCAGCTCGTCGATGTCGAGCTCGCCGGCCGGCGTCATACGACCAACCAGCGTGTCGCGCACGACGCGCGGCTGCTCGTGAATCTCCTTGAGCATAAAGTCGGGATAACCGCCCTTTTCTGCCATGTCCAGGTCCCAGTCGATGTAGGTGACCTTGGGCTCGATAACGTTGCCGGCCTCGTCGGTATACTCGACGCCTGTGGGCGTGAGCTTGGCAAACTGACCGTCCTCGAGCACCACGACATCGCGGGTGGCGTCGATGAGCGCGATGACATCGGAGGCGACATAGGCGCCGGTCTCGCCCACGCCGACCACGATCGGGGAATCCTTGCGGGCCACGGCGATCACGCCGGGCTCGTCAGCGCACACGGCGGCCAGACCATAGGCACCGACCACGTGGGTGCAAGCCTCGCGCACGGAGGCCATCAGGTCGTGCGTCTCGGCATAAGCCTCTTCGATCAGATGCGCGAAGACCTCGGTATCGGTCTCGCTCTTAAAGTGGTGGCCGCGGCCCTCCAGCTCTTCGCGCAGCTCGGCGAAGTTCTCGATGATGCCGTTGTGGACGATGGCGATACGACCGTCGCAGCTGGTGTGGGGGTGAGCGTTAACGACGGAGGGCTTGCCGTGGGTGGCCCAACGGGTATGGCCGATACCGCAGGTAGCGTCGCTGTCAATGTTGGAAAGCTCGCTCTCCAGGCCCGCGACCTTGCCCACGCGGCGGATGACGTCGAGGTGCGCCGCGGCGCCCTCGCCCACCTCGAGCGCGACGCCCGAGGAGTCATAGCCGCGATACTCCATACGCTTGAGGCCCGTGACCAGGATGTTCTTTGCAATATCAGAGCCGGTGTAGCCGACGATTCCGCACATAAGATAAATCCCTTCGTTCGCGTGACTGCAAGACGTCCACGCACAAGGGGCGCTGAGACGTATAACGTTCGAGTATTGTACTCACGCAAGCACAAGCTGATATACCAGAAGTGGTATCTCAACTTAGATACCACCCGATGCACACACGTCCAGCCGGTCCAAACCACCACAAAGATGCCTGTCCCCTTCGTGGTGGTCGCGCTGGCAACGGCGTTTCCCCAGATAAAACCTGCCAAAATAAACCTGTCCCTTTTTGGAAGGTTTGGGATGCTACAATCTGGCTTGTACTTGAAACGCATCAAAGGGGCCGCTATGGCAAAGGTAAAAATCAGCGACGTCGCGCGCGAGGCCGGGGTTTCGCTGGGCACGGTTTCCAACGCGCTCAACCACCCCGAAAAGCTGCGCCCCGAGACCCTCAAGCTCATCAACGAGACCATCAATCGCCTTGGCTACCTGCCCAACCAAAGCGCTCGTCAGCTCGCGGGCGGCGCCACCAAGTCCTTTGGCCTGGTGCTCCCCCGTCTCGATCACGGCTTTTCGCTCCAAATCGCCAGCGGCGCCCACAACGAGGCCCGCAAGCACGGCTACGACTTGCTCATCGCCAACGCCGATAACGACGATATTCTCGAGGATCATTACCTGCGCTACTTTATGGGCACCCAGATGTCCGGCGTCATGGTTCAGCCCATGGCATCCCCCGACTGGCACCCCGCCATGACCAAGACGCCCGCGCCGATCGTCCATCTGGACATCCATTGCTCCGAGCCCGGCTACTACGTAGCGGCCGACAATGAGGCCCAGGGTCGCATCATTGCCGAACTTGCCATCGCCCGCGGCGCGCACCATATTGTCGTCGTCGGCCGAGCAGCATTTATGCAACTCACCCTGCGCGTCCTTGGCATTCATAAGGCGCTCGCCCTGCACCCCGATATCAAGATCGAAGTCATCGACGCCGGCGAATGGAATACCGCTGCCGACGGCTACGGCATCGGTGCCCAAATCGCCGAGCGCCCCGCGGACGAACGTCCCGATTTTGTCGTCGGCCTGACCGATGTGTTGGCCTCGGGCGTCGTTTCGGCACTGGTCGACAAGGGCATCTCTGTCCCCGGGCAAGTACGCGTAGCAGGCTGCGATGGCAACCCGCTCGCTTGGAGCGGATCGGTCCCGCTCACTACGGTAGCGCCCCCGGGCTACGAGATTGGCCGCAAGGGTGTCCAACTGCTGATGGAGCAAATCGAGAACAAGGCCCCGGCAAAGATCAAGCATATCCGTGTCGGCTCCGCAGCGCGTACCGTCACCGCAGTCGCCGCCGAGGATATCAACCGCCAAGAACTGGTACGTCCGTTCCTACTGGAACGCGCCAGCACCCAGGCAAGCAGCCAGACCGACGCCACGGCCATCAACCTCGGTGCGTATCTATAGCACGCCCGCGAGTATGCTAAGTCGCCGCTTAAGCAAAAGGGGCCCGACCATTGCCGGACCCCTTTTGCTTAAGCGCAAACGTGAGCAATCGCTCGTTTCAACGCCGCAATTTTCTAGCGCACAGTCTTGATTGCCGCCGCCAGGTCGAACAACGTATCGAGCACGGCCTCGCAGCCATCCACCACGTCCTGCGGCAGCGGCACAATATCGGGGACGGCAAAGACGTGGCAGCCGGCCGTGATGCCCGAGACGCAACCATTGCGCGAATCCTCGACCACGGCGCACTCCTCGGGGGCAAAGCCCGCACGCTCGCAGGCGAGCAGATACATCTCGGGGTCGGGCTTGCCGTGCACGACGTCCTCGCCACACGTTACCGTTTCAAACTTGTCAAAAAGACCGACCATCTTAAGGTTGCGCTCGGCCGTAACGAGGCGCGACGACGTCGCTAGGCCCACGTGATAGCCCGCAGCTAGCAACTCGTCTAGGCACTCGGCGGCGCCGGCCTTAAGCTCCAGTTCGGTCTTGACCATCTCGTCGCGAATCTCCTTGTGGCGACGATAGATCGCCTCGGTGGTTTCGTGGCTGCCATAATGCTTATCGAGGATATCCATAACATCGGGCAGCGTGCGGCCGATAAACTGATGGATCAGCGCATCATCAATCGCGAGCCCCAGCTCAGCGGCGCCTGCCTTCCAGGCCTTAATCCCCAAACGCTCGGTATCAACCAGCGTTCCATCCATGTCAAAAATAACAGCCTTGATCATATCGGTCCCCCTCGCCGGATTGCATTACTGCCACTCTACCGCACTTTACAAGCTTGTATATAACGTATATAGCATATTGCACTTTCGTTACATAGCTGGAAGTCTTATGACAAGCAGCTCGGTGGGATTATAGTTTCATCCGAGCTTTAATAACTGTAAGGAACTTTCATGCTTTCAGACACCACCGCACCCGCAGAGGAGCTTCAGGACAAACTCGCAGCACTCGAGCAGCTGCTTTTGGCATACGGACGCGTCGCCATCGGCTTTTCCGGTGGTGTCGACAGCAGCTTTTTGGCCGCGGTCTGCGCCCGCATCATGCCCACCAATACCCTCCTCGTCCATCTCACCACGCCGCTCATCGGTACGCCCGAACAGGCTTCGTTTGAGCGGTCCGTTGATGGACAAGCCAATGAGGGGCCGCATTTTAAGCTCCCCGTGCTCAATCTTTCGGTGGATCAGCTGCAGCTCCCCCAAGTAGCCTGCAACGATGCCAATCGCTGCTACCACTGCAAGCACGCCGGCTTTACCGCCATCGTCAACCACGCCAAGTCGCTCGGTTTTCCCACTGTCATCGATGGCAGCAATGCAAGCGATCGCGGTGACTACCGCCCCGGCATGCGTGCGGCAGAAGAGCTCGGCGTACGCTCCCCTCTTATGGAGGTCGGCTTTACCAAGGACGAAGAGCGCGAGCTGCTGCGTGCATGGGGCTACCCCGTTTGGAACCTGCCGGCGGGAGCCTGTCTTGCCACGCGCGTTCCCACGGGCGAGAAGCTTACGCGCGAGAAGGTCGATTTAATCCGCGCCTGCGAGGATTACCTGCACGATCTTGACTTGGCTCAGGTACGCGCGCGCTTGATCGGCGGCTGCATGCATATCGAAGCCGCTCCCGCAGATGTCGCCAAGATTGCCGCCCTCGGCGGTGCCGCCGTCGACGACAAGGGCAAGACCCCGCTGCCCGCCGTTATCGAGTCCGCGCTACGCGAGCTGGGCTGCGACCATATCTCCCCCGAGGTCACCCCCTACATTCACGGTGCCATGAATCTTTAGGCTACGCCGTTTTACAAACGGCGTAACTGCTCGGCGCTGCGCAGGCCCCGGGCGCGGCAATCTGACGTTCAACTTCACGGGCGCGACCAAAAGGTCAGCGCCCGCTTGTTTCACGTCACCTTACCGCACCCGGAGCCTACTCGCTCGCATATGCTCAACCTGGACTGCATTAACTGACATGCCAAAAAGGGACAGGTTTATTTTGGCAGGTTTTATCTGGGGAAATATCGCGAGGCAGTCGCTCCTCTAGCACCCATCTAACTTCGAGAGGCACTAGAGAGGCGACCCGGCTGCATCTACTTCTTCCGATATCGGCGGTTACGACTCGTCGATGAACCCATTACTTCGATGAGCCCTTTATCCGCCATTTTTGGCAGATGGTAGCTGACGGACGATTTTTGGCATTCCGTCTCTCTAAAACAATAGATTTATCTCTCTAACTTTAAAGAGATAAACGCCTTGTTTTAGAGAGACATTTAGAGAGATGTATCGAATTCGCTGCTAGATTGCCTAATGCTATCTCTCTAACCAACCTTCTCTTTAGAGAGACATTTAGAGAGACGAGTGCGACCTCTCTAATCATGGGCTCCACTCTTTAAGGTGCACACTTCCTAACCGTGCCCTAAGTTGCGGTGAAATAGTCCCCGATTAACCTGCCAAAAAGGGACAGGTTTATTTTGGCAGGTTTTATCTTGGGAAACGCAAACAGGGCCGCGACACCTATATGGCGTCGCGGCCCTTTTCCTTGGAGAAGGATCGATTGATTGAACGGGATGACCGTTCTAGTCTTCGAGTCCGCTATTGATGAGCTCCGCAATCTCAACGGGATCGGTGCTCGCGCGCACCTTGTCACGGAAGCCGGCGTCCATCAGCATCACGGCAGCCTTGGAGAGCAGACGCAGGTGCGTAGTTCCGGCCTCGCCGGCGGGCACGTACAGCGCGAGCGCAACATCGACGGGCACCCCATCGAAGCTCGGCCATTCAACGGGCTCGGTCAGTTTAAGCACGGCAACGCCCGGCGTGTGGATCGCGTCGCTTTTGGCATGCGGAACGGCAAAACCGGCGACAAGGCCGGTCTCGGCCTCGTTCTCGCGAGCAATGAAGGCGGCCTCTACGGCAGATGCGTCATCGGCAAAGCCGAGCTCGATGGCCTGCTCGGACAAATAATGTAGGGCGTCCTCGCGCGAGGCGGCGGTATACCCGATTGTCACTTGGTTGGCAGATACAAATCCCATGGAAACCTTCCTTACAACACGGACCTGACCGCAGCTTCGATGCCGTCGGCGTCCAAACCGTACTTGTGCAGCAAATCGACCGCAGGGCCGGACTCGCCATACACATCGCGCACGCCGACGCGACGCATCGGCACCGGATGCTGCTCCGCGAGCACCGAGGCCACGGCCTCGCCAAGACCACCGATAATCGAATGCTCCTCGGCGGTGACCACGCGACCAGTCTTCTTGGCGCTGGCAACCACCAGGCGCTCATCAAGCGGCTTAATCGTGTGCATGTTGATGACCTCGGCATCGATACCATCGGCAGCGAGCGCCTCGGCAGCCTCAAGCGCCTCGGCGACCATAAGGCCACAAGCGATGATGGTCACATCGGACCCCTCGCGCACGACCACGCCGCGACCAATCTTGAACTCATAGTCCTCGTGATCGTTGATGACCGGTGTTGCCAGGCGGCCGAAGCGCATGTAAACCGGGCCCTCAAACTCATAGGCGGCGCGCACACAGGCACGAGCCTCGACGTCGTCGGCGGGAACGATCACCGTCATACCCGGAATCGTGCGCATGAGTGCGATATCCTCGCAGCACTGGTGCGTGGCGCCGTCCTCGCCCACCGAAATGCCGGCATGAGTAGCGCCAATCTTGACGTTGAGGTGCGGGTAGCCGATGGAATTGCGGACCTGCTCGTAGGCGCGACCGGCGGCAAACATCGCAAAGGTGCTCGCAAAAGCAACGCGGCCCGTGGTCGCGATGCCGGCGGCGAGCCCCATCAGGTTGCTCTCGGCAATGCCGGCGTCGTAGAAGCGCTCAGGGTGCGCAGCCTTAAACTTACCGGTCTGCGTGGCGGCGGCCAGGTCGGCATCGAGAACCACAAAGTCATCGCGCTCATTGCCCAGCTCGACAAGTGCCTCGCCATAGCTAACGCGCGTGGCGACTTTCTTGACGTCTGCCATTAGAGCTCCTCCCCTGCTGCTGCGAGCTCGGCCATGGCCTGCTCAAACTGTTCATCGTTGGGTGCCTTGCCGTGCCAGCCCACCTGGTTTTCCATAAAGGAGACGCCCTTGCCCTTCACCGTCTCGGCGATAATGGCCACGGGCGAGTCGCTCACTTTGCGGGCCTCGGCAAAGGCGGCGGCAATCTGCGCCATGTCGTTACCGTCGGCGAGCTCGATCACATGCCACTTAAAGGCGCGGAACTTGTCAGCGAGCGGCATGGCCGAGTTGACTTCATCGATCGTGCCGTCAATCTGCAAGCCGTTGTGGTCGACGACGGCAACAAGATTGTCGAGCGCATGGTTGCCGGCGAACATGGCCGCCTCCCACACCTGGCCTTCCTCGCACTCACCGTCGCCCAGCAACGTGTAGACACGGTAGCCGTCGCCCCAGTGCTTAGCGGCAAGCGCCATTCCAACTGCAGCAGAGATGCCCTGACCGAGCGATCCGGTGGACATATCGATGCCAGGGGCGTCGTTCATGTTGGGATGGCCCTGCAGGCGGCTGCCGATATGACGGAGCGTCTCGAGCTCCTCCTTGGGAAAGAACCCGCGCTCGGCGAGCACGGCATAGAGTGCCGGAGCGCAGTGTCCCTTGGAGAGCACAAAGCGATCGCGCTCGGCGCGGCTCGGATTCGCCGGGTCGACATCCATTTCCTCAAAGTAGAGGTAGGTCATGATGTCGGCGGCGCCAAGCGATCCGCCCGGATGCCCCGACTTGGCGGCGTGAACCGCAGTCACGACACCCTTCCTGACCTCATTGGCGACCTTCGCCAGCTCCTGGTTGGTCATACGAATTCCTCTCTTGAGAACAACCCCGGCGCTGGATGATGCGATGTCGGGGCAATTCACTCGTTTAAGCCCGCGCGACGACCTTTTCCCAGCCATCCTCGAAGGAGGCGAGACCTTGATCGGTCAGCGGGTGGTGCAGCCACTTCTTGAGCGCGGCCATAGGCACGGTCGCGATGTCGGCGGAGTCAACGTCTTCCTGCGTCAGCTCCTTCTCGATACCCAGGCCGCCCTGGCCTCAACCTTGTGCTCAATGCCACAGGCGGCGCATTCAATTTGAATCGTCTTCTGAGCCATATACGTGTGGGCGATACCCACGGTACAGACGGCACCGCCTGCGATCCTCATTTTTCAGATGGCGTGCCAGACGGAAATTTCACCCTAAAACACAAAAGCCCCAAGTCAACAAAAGCTAGGAGCCTTTGCCAACTTGGGGCATTACGAGTCGCCGCCGTACAGGCAACGACGACCCTTACTCCTTCTGCCATCAACCGATATGGACGAATCGGCTTGTCCGGTTACGGCAGGATGTGGAATCCAAGCGTTTCGATATCACGCGCGAAACCCTTAACGGTGTCGAGCGAATACTCCATGAGGTCCTTACCGACGTTCTTGCGCTTGGCCAGGATGCCGTTGGGAACGGTAATGATCTGGCATCCCACGGACTCGGCCTGATAGATATTCAGCAGCTCGCGGGTAGATGCCCAGAGCACCTCACACTGCGGCTTTGCCGCGGCCTTTTTGACAGACTCAGCCATCAACGGCAGCGGATCAACGCCGGTATCGGCAATACGGCCGGCAAAGATAGAGATGATAGACGGCGTCTCAGCGGAGACAGCGTCCACAAACTCATCGACCTGCTCGGGAGTAAAGATCGTCGTAACGTTTACCTTAATGCCGTCAGCGGAAAGACGTTTAACGAGCGCCGCGGTCGACTCACCCTTGGTGTTGAGTGCGGGAATCTTGACATACACATTGTCAGCCCAAGTCGCAATCTCGCGAGCCTCGGCCTCCATGCCCGCCTCATCGTCCGCAAAGACCTCAAACGAAACCGAGACATCGGTGATGTGCTCGAGCACGGTCTTGGCGAACTCGCGGTAATCGGTCACGCCACCCGCCTTCATAAGCGATGGGTTAGTCGTAAAGCCCTGAACGTTACCGTTCTCGGCCATGTCGAGCATGCCCTCGAGATTGGCGCCGTCGGCAAATACCTTGATTGCCATAATGTACTCCTTACATACATGATGATATAGAAACGTACGGACTGAATTGTTTGTCAAAAGTGCCGCCGCGTCAGAGCGGAACGGAGAGCCCCTTAATCGAGTTCGATCTCGAGGCGGTAGAGGTCGGCGCGGTAGAACGACTCCACATACTCACGGGGCACATTCTGCTGGTCATGAGAAACCCTCGTAATGTTAAGCAACGGAGCACCGGCGCTGATGCCCAAAAGCTCGGCCTGCTCGTCGGTAGCAACGCAAGCTCCAATCTTTTGGCTCACACGGCTCCAGCGAATATTGCATGAGTTATTGAGATAAGCGCGAAGTGATTCCTTGGAAAAGTCGCGTTCCGCAATATGCGGGACATAACCGTCTTCGTAATAAATCGTCTCAAGATAGAACGGACGATCGCCCGATACGCGCACACGGCGAAGGCAGAAGGCCTTTGTGCCCTCAGCCAAGCCCAGCTCGCGGGCAACGTGCTGGGGCATGGTTACAACGCCAGACTCAATCAAACGTTTTTGAGGCACTGCAAACTCGTCCACATTCTTTTTGATATAGCTCGAGACACGCTTAGGCGAGCTAAGTGGCACGTTGGCAATAACCTCGGATCCGCGGCCGCGCTTCTTCTCAATCAAGCCATTATTAGAAAGCAGCTCCATCGCTTTGCGCGCCGTTGCACGCGAAACGTCATAGCGCTTCATAAGATCGCTTTCGGAGGGAATGTAGTCGCCAATCTTGTAGGCACCGCTCGTAATTTCCTGGAACAGGATATCGTACAGCTGAGAGTACAGCTGTTCCTTGCCGCTAAAATCGAGCTCAGACGTTTCGGTCATCATCCCTCCCCTATCTGGAACAGTTCTCTAAATCCTTGACATCAGGCGCTGTCTTTTAATAGATGTTATCTGCAAAATCTCAAAAGACACACATCGATAACCCTGCCCGCGCATATTTCATTCCAGCCGAGCATACTTCACCAACTCACCGCTAGCTTGGGGCATTCCTTATGCAAAGAATGCCCCAAGCTACCTCTAGCGCGCGCCGAAAAGCTTGCGCGGGCTGGCACTCGCGCCGATACGATCGGCACCGGCGCCCGACATAAGCGCAAGATCTTCTTTCGTGCGTACGCCGCCCGATGCCTTGACCTTTACACGACCGCCCAACTCTTGAGCAAACAGATAGACATCCTCGACCTGGGCACCAGCCGTGCCAAAGCCCGTAGACGTCTTAATAAAGTCTGCACCGGCAGCCTCGACGGCATGACAGATCGGCTTTTTGGTTTCCTGCGCCAGATAGCACGTTTCGACAATGACCTTGAGCGTCGCATTGGGCACGGCCTCGCGCACAGCTCGAATATCGTCCTCAATCGCCTGGTAATCGCGGGCCTTAACCATGCCCTGATCGATCACCATGTCGATTTCGGAGGCACCGTTGGCGTAGGCATCGGCCGCTTCGGCGGCTTTCGCAGCGCTCGTCATATAGCCAAGCGGGAAAGCGATGACCGTGGTAAGCGCAAGGTCGGGATAGGCCTTGTGGGCACGGGCGATATACGAAGGTGGAATGCATGCGCTGGCACAACCGTACTCGAACGCCTCGGCACAAATGGCATCAATCTGATCCCAAGTCGCCGTCGGCTTAAGCAATGTATAGTCGATGCGCGAGCAGAGGTCCTCATCGGTAAGCTCTGCCCCCGCCTTGGCGGCAATGGCGGCAACCGACGAGGGATCGTCCAGATACTCATCGACCTTGGCCAAAAAGCCCGGATAGTCAACGGTATCGACATTGGTCACGTCAAGCTCAATGGTATGACCCAGCTCAAACGTATCATAGCCGCGGTTTTTGATGCGGTCGACAAGGATATCCAGATCGACCAGGTCGTCGCCCTTGCTACGATCCTCGAGCACATCGCCCTTGTGATAATGCGTCACAATGTGCGCAAGATGACGCGTCGGCTTAAGATCGCGAGCGCGGTAGCGCTTGCTGATCATAACGGGATCGGCGACAAGACGAATCGTGAGCACACGGTAGCCGTGCTTGTCTGCCAGCTCGGCGAGCCTGTCGTGCTGCTTGGCGGAAAACGGATAATCGCACATAATCTGCGGCCCATCCGCCATGGCGGCATCGAGGCGACGGAACCACTCCTGAAGAGCGTTCGCATCAACCTGTGCCTTTTCCTCGGCATTGTTAAAGCCGTACGTATCCCAATACTCTTCCTTAACGTCATCAAGCGAGACGCTCAAGAAGCTCTCGGACGTATGGCGAGCCTTGATGCGATCTGCCAAATCGGTTTTGCCCGTAGCCGGAGGTCCGGCAAGCAAAATCAGCGTCTTTTCCATGCTAGGAAACCCTTCTTACTACCCGATTATTTGCCACGAAGCTGGTCTTTAGAGATAGCAAGCATCTCGGTAACCTTGTCCATGTAATACTTGATAGCCTCATCGTCTTTCGCTTCGGCGGCAGCCGCACGCTTCTTGTTGTACAGCTTGACCAGTGCTGCAGACGCCTTGCCCATCGTGCGATTGACTTCCAGGCTTTGCTCGTATGCCTCAACGGCCTCGTCGACCATGTTGGCATCGGCATAAAGCTTGCCAATCTCGTTTAGAACGTTTGCGGCAGCGACGCCCTCCTTGCCCTCGAGCTCGGAACGCTTTGCCTTAACGGCGTCGAGAACGGCATCTCGATCGAGAACGGGTGCGGTCTCGGCTGCAGCGGAGGCCACCTTCTCCTTTTTCTTGCCAAATCCAAACAAACCCATTGGAAACCTCCACTAGCAGTAATAAACGAAAGGGGTTGTTCCCCTGCCGGGGACCAGGCACAGGAACAGCCCCCTTAAAGAAAGACTTGGACCTTCGTCAGGCGCTACAAGAATCCCTATGCGATACCAAAGACGCTGAGGATGGACTTGATGGCCATGAAGAAGAAGCCGGTGACGACGGTGTCGACGTCGGTGCAGGTCATGTTCACGAAGCCAATCTGAGCGAGCATCGGGGACAGGAGCGCAGGCAGGATCATGATGAAGATGCCGTGGAAGATGCAGCCGATGATGGCGCCGCGACGACCGTCGATGGCGTTACCGAAGACACCAGCAGTGCCGCCAGCGAAGAAGTTGGACATAACGCCGGGGATGACGAGGGTGCCCATGAAGCCGGTGATAGCCATGCCGATCAGCGAGCCAAGCGTGGTGAACACAAAGCCGAAGATAACGGCGTTAGGGGCATAGGTGAACAGGACAGGGCAGTCCAGAGCGGGGCGCGCATCGGGGACGAGCTTCATCGAGATGCCCTGGAAGGCGGGGACGAGCTCGGCGAGCAGCAGGCGGACGCCGGCGAGCAGGACGTACAGACCAACGACGAACTGCATGGCCTGGAGGAAAGCGTAGACCATGAAGTTGGTGGCGCCGCAGTAGTCAGCAGCAGCAGCGGGACCAGCGAAAGCAGCGACGACCAGGTAGAAAACGATCATGACCAGGCCGACAGCAGCGTAGGTATCCTGGAGGAAGGACAGGGACTGCGGAATCTCGAGATCCTCGGTGGACTTGGACTCCTTGCCGCCAGCGAGCTTCTTGGTGATGCTTGCGATAAGGGCGGTGAACATATAGCCGAAGGTGCAGAAGTGACCCAGGGCGATGTCATCGGACTCGGTAATCTTGCGGACAACGGGCTGAGCGAAGGCAGGCATGAGGGTAGCGAAGGCGCCACCGACGATGGAGCTGACGACGATCAGGGGGATACCGCGCAGACCGCAGAAGAAGGCGAAGACGACGCAGAGCGTGGACTCCCACAGAAGGGCCTGACCAGTCAGGAACACATACTTAAACTTGGTGAAACGAGCGAGAATGATGTTCACCACGAAGATGCCAGCGAGGCAGATGGCGATCTCGGAGCCAAGGCCGAGGTCGGTCATTGCCTGACCGTTGATGCCCTCGATGGAAGCGACGACGGCGGTCATGCCGTTGAAGCCGAAGGCGGAGTTGAACATATCGCCAAAGTAGGCAAGAGAGCCCTGCATGACGCTCGAGCCGGCAGCCAGAACAAGGAAGCCGAGCATCGTCTTAAACGTGCCGAGCAACACGTCGTTGGCCGACTTCTTCTGAAGCACAAGGCCCAGGCAGGCGACGAGACCGATAACAACGGCGGCCTGCGTCAGGATGTTATTGATAATAAACTCAAGAACAGCCATGTTGTACACCCCTTTTTCTCATGTACATTTCTATCAATCTAGGCGAAGAGACCCTTACTCCAGGACGCCCATCTCCTTGAGCACCGGGGTCAGCTTTTCCTCGATTTCCTTCTTATCGACAAGACGCTTGAGGAACACGCAGGGAAGACCGGTGTTGTAGCTTTCGATCTGCGTCTTGAAGTTCTCGGCAGCGACGATCATGTCGAAGCCCTTAGAGGCGCCCGCGGCGCTGGAAACGCTGTCGTGGTCCATCTTGCACTGGACCCCGAGCTTCTTCATGACCTGCTCAATAGCCATCTGGCAGGCAAAGCTGCTTCCAAGACCATTGCCGCAGCAGCACAAAATCTTGACCATGTTCATTTCCTTTCCTTTGGGGGCACGTGCCCCACCTCGGGGTAGATGCGGGCAAACACATAGGCTCGCCCGCACCAAGCGACACTGTTTTACGCCGCCGCACCCGTAAATGCCTGATAAATCTCGTCGGCATCATCAGAAGCGACGATCTGCGCAATCTTGTCCTCATCCATAAAGATGCCAGCAAGTACCTGCATAGCCTCGATATGAGAATTAGAATCCTCGGCCGCAAGTGCGACCAAAAGGCGAACATCAAAGCTGTCTTCCGAAAACTTAACGGGCTTCTTCAGGACCGTCACGGCAAGCTGACCTTTAATGCAACCGTCCTCGGGGCGGCCGTGAATCAGCGCGACGTCTTCGGTGAGCACATAGTAGGGACCCATCTCGTTGGTGGCGCGGATAATCTCATCCGCATAGCGATCCTCGACGTAGCCGCCCTCGTTGAGCGGAGCGATGGCGAGCCTGATCGCGTCCTGCCAGGAATCGACAGAATCGACAAGGCGAACGTTTTCGCGCTTGAGCATCTCCGTAATCTGCATCGATGCGCCTCGTCCCTAAGCGACGATATTCTTGAACAGGCTGATGCGGTGCTCGACAACCTCTTCGACGGCCTTCTGAGCAGGCATAACCATGTTGCGGTTGGAGGCGTTCTCCTTGAGCTCGTCATAGCACTGCTTGGAGGTCTTGTTCCAATTGACGAGCAGATCGGTGCCAACGTTGAACTTGCGGATACCCAGGTCGATGACGTGACGAACATCCTCGTCCTTAACACCGGTGCCACCATGGATGACCAGGGGGAAGCCGTTCACGGCATCGCGAATCTTCTCGAGCTGATCGAAGGAGATGTTGGTCTTGGACTTGTACTGGCCATGGTTGGTACCGATAGCGACGGCAAGGGCATCGATGCCGGTCTTCTCGATGAACTCGACGGCCTGCTCGGGATCGGTGTAGCGCACGTCGGCATCGGCGACGGCGACGCCATCCTCGGTACCGCCGACGGTGCCGAGCTCGGCCTCAACGGAAGCGCCGTGGGCCTGAGCCATCTCGACGATGCGCTTGGTACCAAGGATGTTCTCCTTGAAGGGAAGCGCGGAGCCGTCAAACATTACCGAGCTATAGCCGGCCTCGAGAGCCTTGCGGATCTCGTCGAAGTTCTTGGCGTGGTCGAGGTGGAGAACAACGTTGACGCCGTACTCCTCGGCCATGGACTTGCACACAGCAACCAGGTTGCGATGACCAACGTAGCTAGCAGTGCCCTCGGAGGTCTGGATGATCACGGGGGTGTGCAGGCGAGCCGCGACGCGAATAATCGACGGGCACATCTCGAGGTTATGGGTGTTAAAAGCACCAACGGCCATGTTGAGCTGGTTGGCCTCTGCCAGGACTTCGCGCAAGGTTACGTACATAGTGTTTGCCTCCTGTTGTCTCCACTGGATGTATCAAGTGGCGACCGCACAGGGGGTGCCGGCCGCCGTCCTTGATCTACAATTAGATTATCACAAACGTCCGTATATTCGGTTGTCCGAATGATATTTCGTTTGATATGCTCCGCATTGACCGTTCACCTGAATTTTTCGACCGTTTACCCGTAAAAACAGGGCGCCCGCAACCCATGCGGACGCCCTTGTCTGTCAGCCGCTCTCAACCAAAACGGAGTGCAAGCTCAACTGGCTCGACCCCACCTCAATCTAGCCATACGTCAAATATGAGGCAAATGAATCAGTAGCGTCTATCCCAAATCTTGAGTATTTGTTCGGCAGAACGGCCCCTGCCGGCTCCTGCTAGACTGGTAGACTCTCAACCGTCCATCCAGGAGCCTCAATGTCGCGCAAGTCCGCCTACAAGCAAGTACTTTCCATCGGCACCGCCGTGGTGCTGGGGTTTGCGCTGTTCACAGGGTCGCTCGACGGAGCACCCAAGCTGTTGTCGCCGCAAGGCGATGAGCAGGCGGCGGCTCTGGCCGAAAAACAAAACGAGAGTCCCAGCCGTACCGACGACGAGGCAGACCTGGTTGCCCGACTCGAATCGGGAACAGCGGGCTCCTCGGACTCTCAAAATAGCCAAGACTCTAGCGATGACTCCGATTCCGCCGCGACCGACACCGGTGACGACGCCTCCGCGGACAGTGCCGCCACCCCTATCGACGAGGTCGAAAACCCCGATCTCGACCGCGCCCGCGGCGTATATCTCAGCAGCATTCCCGACTACGCCGGCAACCCCTACGTTGCCCTGCGCGCCGACAGCACGCACCCGCTCGGCACGCCGTCATTCACGCTCGATGAATACGAGCGCGCTACCGAAGAGGACTGCTTTAAGAAGTTCTCCAAGCTCGACAGCTTGGGCCGCACCCGCAAAGCGCTCGCCTGCGTGGGCCCCGAATCGCTTGGTCAAGGCGAGCGCGGCGATATCTCGCGCATCCACCCCGCCGGCTGGCACCAGCAGCGCTACGACTTTATTCCAGGCCAGAGCCTGTACAACCGCTGCCACCTTATCGCCTGGTCGCTCTGCGGCGAAAACGCCAACCGCAAAAATCTTCTCACCGGCACGCGTTATCTCAACGAGACAGGCATGCTACCGTTTGAAGAGCAAATCCTCGACTACATCCACGACACGGGCAACCACGTGCTCTACCGCGTCACGCCCATGTATAACGAAGAGGAACTTGTCTGCCGTGGTGTGCGCCTTGAGGCGCAATCGGTCGAGGACCATGGCAAGACCCTCTGCTTCCACGTATATTGCTACAACCTGCAGCCACATGTGCAGATCGACTACGCTACCGGCCGCAACCAGGCATCCGGAGACTAGGGCCGACCGCGCCGCCCGTAACCCAAAAATGATCCGTTTTCCTCCGTCGCATACGGATCAAATAAGGCCGCCCCGGTTACCCTGGGCGGCCTTTTCGTCAGCACCTACATTGCAGGCAAAACCACACGTTACTTGGCGCGGCCCTCCTCATAGCGCTCGACCAGCTTGGCCTGAACGTCATAAGGCACCTGCTCATAGCCTGCGGGCTTCATGGTAAAGTCGCCTGTGCCGCGCGTGATAGAGCGCAGGCGCGTCGAATAATCCGTCAGCTCGGCCAGCGGCGCCTGGGCAATAACAACGGTATCGCCGCGCTCATCGGTCTCCATGCCCGTCACGCGACCGCGCGATGCCGAGATGTCGCCCATCACGGCGCCGGCATAGCTCTCGGGGATAGTCACCGTGATTTCCTCGATGGGCTCCAGCACCACCGGGTCAGCATCGGCGCATGCCTTGCGCAGGCCGATGCGAGCCGCCGCGCGGAACGCCATCTCGTTGGAGTCGACGCTGTGATACGAACCGTCGTACACAGCCACGCGAATGCCCGTGAGCGGGTAACCGGCAATGATGCCGTCCTTCATGGTCTCCTGAACGCCCTTGTCCACGGCGGGGATCAGCGAGCGCGGAATACGGCCGCCTACGACCTCGTCCACAAACTCATAGCCGTCGCTCGTGCCGTCGGGCCCAATGAGCGGCTCCACGCGCAGCCAGCAGTCGCCGTACTGACCGGCGCCGCCGGTCTGCTTCTTGTGGCGACCCTGGGCGCTTGCCGTGCGGCGGATGGTCTCGCGATACGGAATGCGGATCGGCACGCTTTTGGCCACGACCTTGGTACGGTCCTCAAGACGATTGAGAAGCACCGAAACCTGCGCCTCGCCCACAGCGGAGATGATAGTCTGGCCCGTCTCCTCGTCACGATCGATGCTCATGGTCGGATCGGCCTTGCAGGCTTTCTCAATAAACGTATAGAGCTTTTCCTCGTCGCCGCGGTTCTCGGCCTCAATGGCGATGCGGTACTGCGAGTTGGGGAACTTAAACGCCGCCGCCTCGACCTTGCCGGTAATCGAGAGCGTATCGCCCGTCTCGGCCGCCAGCTTGGGCGCCACGATAATGTCGCCGGCATAGGCGTGACCGACCTCGGTCATGTCGCGGCCGCACATCACATACAGGTGAGCCAGACGGTCGCTCTTGCGCGTGCGCGCATTGATCAGCTCAAGACCCGGCTCAAGCGTGCCCGTCAGCACCTTGATAAAGCTGATCCGGCCCTGCTGCGGGTCGGCCAGTGTCTTAAACACAAATGCCACCGGACGGTCATCGTCACTCGAGATCTTGAGCGAGTCGCCGTCGATGAGCGGCATCTCGCCGTAGTCCGTCGGCGCCGGGAAGTACGTGGCGATGTCGTCCATCAGCGAGTTGACGCCCTGTTCCTTAATGCAATCGCCCGCAAAGACCGGCACAAAGATGCGCTCGGCGATCGCTTTCGACAGCAGGCCTTCGAGCTCCTCCTGCGTCAGCGTCTCCTCGCCTTCCAAGTACTTCATCATCAGCTCATCGTCAGCCTCGGCCACCAGCTCGCACAGATGGTCGTGGGCCTCCTCGGCCTGGGCACGATACTCCCCGGGAATCTCCGACTCAACGGCTTCGGTGCCGTTGCAATGGCGCGCCTTCATGCGCACCAGGTCGATGATGCCGTCAAAGTCCTCGCCCTCGCCCCAGGGGAGGGTCACGGCGCCTAGGCGCGTGCCAAAGCGCTCCTGCAGCAGGTCCATCGTGGTCGCAAAGCTGGCCTCGGAGCGCGACAAGCGGTTTACGAACACCGCACGCGCCAGGCGCAGGTCCTCGGCGGCATACCAGAGCTTGACCGTCGTTGGCTGCGGGCCGGCCTCGGCGTCAACCACAAACAGAGCCGTCTCGCAAACGCTCATCGCGGCAAAGGCGTCGCCGATAAAATCGGGGTAGCACGGGGCATCGAGCACGTTGATGCGGGCGCCCTTCCAATCGATCGGCGCGATGGTCGTCGAGATGGAGAATGAACGCTTGACCTCTTCGGGGTCATAGTCGAGCGTGGGCTTGGTGCCGTCGTGGCCGCCCAGGCGGGCGGTCTTACCGGAAAGGTGGAGCATGGCCTCGGCGAGTGAAGTCTTGCCCACCCCGCCTTGGCCTACGAGCACCACGTTCCTTACGTTGCCAGTCTTGGGAGCACCCATGATGACCTCCTTGCAGGGCCGCGCGCATTGCGCGACGCCAACGGGGAGAGTTCGCGGCCGGTGCCGTCCCGGGAGCAGCATGGTCGGCAGTCGATCCGACTCACCCTCCAAATGTCCTATGCCACCACCCTACCCTTGCAGGCGACTGTCCATGCACACCTTTCGGCGCGCGTATGAATACAGGCGGCGAGAGGAAGAGACAAGCTTGTGAGGCGATTATTGAACCCCGTCGATGCAAACAAAAAGCCGCCACAGACCGTAAGACCTGCGACGGCTTCGCCTTAATTAATAGTTGAGTAAATACCTGAGCCTATCCCTCGATACGGCTCAAGAACTCACGGGTGCGCTGCTCACGCGGATGGTCGATGACCTGCTCGGCAGGACCCTCCTCGACAATGCGGCCGCCATCCATAAAGACCACGCGGTCGGCAACATCGCGCGCAAACTGCATCGCGTGGGTCACGATCACCATCGTCATATTCTGCGCGGCAAGGTCTTTAATGACATGCAGCACCTCGGCCGTCAGCTCGGGATCGAGTGCCGAGGTTGGCTCGTCAAAGAATAAGATTTCCGGATCGAGCGCCAGGGCGCGGGCAATACTCACGCGCTGCTGTTGACCGCCCGAAAGCTCACAAGGAACCTTGTTCTCGTTGCCCACAAGCCCCATCTGAGCAATCAATTCATGCGCACGAGCTTCCGCCTGCTCGCGCGGGCGCTTAAGCACGCGGATCGGCGCGCCGATGATGTTTTTCATCACGGTATAGTGCGGGAACAGGTTGTAATTTTGGAACACCAGACCGAATCGCGAGCGCGCCTGCTTGGGCACATCGCCCTTCGCATAGACCGCGCCCGAACCCGCATCCGTCGCAACGGCAAGGTCACCAAACGAGAGCGAGCCTCCGTCGAGTGTCTCGAGCAGCGTGGCGCACCGCAGCAGCGTGGACTTGCCGCCACCCGAAGGCCCGATAATCGCCACGACCTCTCCACGCTTTACCTCGAGCGAGATATCCTTGAGCACCTCATTGCCGCCAAACGCCTTGCGCGCGCTTTCGATTTTCATCACTGAGTTAGTCATGATAATAGTCCAGCTTCTTTTCGGCAGCGCCCAGCAGCATCTCGACGACGAAGTTAAAGACCCAGTAGATTAGCGCCGCGATCGCAAACGGCACCATGCTCACCTGCGAGGCGACCAGCGCCTTGGCCGTCGAGAACATCTCACCCACGCCAATGGCAAACGCCAGCGACGTGTCCTTGACCAGCGTGATGATCTCGTTGCCCATCGCAGGCAGAATACGCTTGGCGACCTGCGGCATCACGATATACAGAAACGTCTGCATGCGCGAATAGCCCAGCACCTCGGCTGCCTCGTATTGACCGCGCGGAATGGACTGCAGGCCCGAGCGATAGATCTCGGCAAAGTAACCGGCGTAGTTGATGATGAACGCCACGACGCACGCCGTCCACTTGGAATCGGGAGTGAGCGAAATGCCAAACACGTAGTACGGGGCAAAGTAGATGGCAAACATCTGCAGCATGAGCGGCGTGCCGCGCATGACCGAGATATAGATGCGCGCGATCCAGCGAAGCAGCGCGATTTTGCTCATGCGCATAAACGCCACGGGGATTCCCAGCGGAATCGACCCCAGCAGCGTCAGCACAAACAACTGCAAACTGACCAAGAAACCCTGGCCAAGCATCTGTATCATGACCTGAATAGACATTACTTGAGCACCCAATTATCGAAAGATAGACCATAGCTTGAATACTTGTCGCACAGGTCCTTAACCGTGCCGTCCTCGTAGAGCGCCTTGAGCGACTCGGTCACGGCGTCGGCCGACTTGGTGTCGCCCTTCTTAAAGCCGACGGCGTAGTGCTCGCTGGACAGCGGCTCATCAAGCTGCGTATAGGCATCGGGCTTGGCGGCAAGCTGATACTGGGCAATCGAAAGGTCACAAGCCACGGCATCGACCGCGCCGCTCTCGAGCTGCATAAAGGCCGTGTTGTACTCGCCGATCGTGTCGAGCGTGGCAAACGTCGCCGCCAGATCCTTCTGGTCACCCTCAAGCACGTCCTGCGCAGCGGAATCAGTCTGGGTAATCACAGTCTTGCCGGCAAGATCGTCCCAGCCCTTGATGCCCGCATCCTTCTTGACCACCAGCACCTGCTCGTTGAGCATGTACGGCTCGGAGAACGTGTAGTCGTCCTCACGGCCCTCCATGGTAAAGCCGTTCCAGATGCAGTTGATGGCGCCCGAGTTAAGCAGCGTGTCCTTGGCATCCCAATCGATGGCCTCGTATTTGACCTCCCAGCCCTGCTTATCGGCAACAGCCTTGGCAAGATCGAGATCAAATCCGGTGTACTCGCCATCGTCGCCCACAAAGCCGTACGGAGGATAGGACTTATCAAAGCCCACCACGAGCTTCTTGGACTCCGCAGCGCCCTTCACATCCTTGGCCGCGGCAGAGCCAGCAGCGGAGCCCTTGCCGGCACCACCGCCGCAACCGACAAGACTAAGGCCAAGCACCGTGGCGAGCGAGCCGGCTAGACCAACAAACTGACGACGAGACATATCGGTATTCATGGTATTCCCCCTTGATGGCACTTTAGTTAAGTAAAGTGAGTCATGTAACGTTCAGAATCATACACTTTAGCGTGATAGAGCACAAGATGAGTTTGCCCGCCGCGCGAGGGGTGCGGGGGTTAAGTTTCCTGCTCTACAGTCCTGCTCACGACGGAGGCCACATTAAGTGGCCTCCTGTT
>UQUD01000007.1 GCA_900544225.1 uncultured Collinsella sp. | reverse complement strand
GTGAAGCCCGCGGCGTAGGCGAGCTTGTAGGTCGTGGCCATCGCGCCGTAGCAGGCGCCGCCCGCAAAGACCTGGAGCGCCGCCTTGACCTGTCCCGCGCCCGCGGCTCCCGCCTCGGCGGTCTGTTGCTTGATTGTGTTTGTTCCTGCCATTAGGCTCCCTTCCGTCTGCTGTCTTGCAGACGCACATCTCGTGCGTCTGTTCCCTGCAGTCGGAAGGTGGGCTCGTGCGGTCTTCTGGCAGTGCATGTGGTACCTGCTGCCAAGACGAAAAAGCCACGCAACCGACTGCTCGGTTGCGTGGCAAAAAGGTGGCTAGCGCCCAGAAAAGTCCACGCGTTTTTAGACGGAGAGAAAATACTACAACAGAGGAGGTGCTGTCAAGAAAAGCCGAGGAAAAAAGTGAGCCTCTGCCCGCCGCACCTGTGGCGGTCGTTCCCCGAACAGGGCGGTGCTGTTGGGGACTGTCTCGATCTGTAACAGTAAGACCCGGTTTTGGTCCGTAGATGTTACAGATTTAGACGTTTTGTCGGGGCAGTTTCCGTTTGTCTTGATCTGTAACAGTTAGGGGTCAAAAGTGGGTCTAGATGTTACAGATTGAGATTGTTGAGGATGGGTGAGGGTAGCTAATTCGGACGGGGCTATTTTAAACATTGGGAAATCGAGCATGGCAAGCGGAGGTCTTCGGGGTATAAGACGGCTAATTGTATGCCGCCTATGAAAGGAACCCTCATGCCCAGCGTTGCCGTTCTCGCCGCCGATGGCTTTGAAACTATTGAATGCTTGACCATGGTCGATGTCATGCGTCGCGGCGGCGTGCGTGCCACGCTCGTCTCGATCATGCCCACGCGCGAGGTCGTAAGCTCGCTGCAGATCCCCGTGACCTGCGATGCGCTCTTTGATGAGATCAACTTTGACGAGTACGACTGCGTCGTGCTGCCCGGCGGCCTGCCCGGTGCCACCAACCTGCGCGCAGATCAGCGCGTCTGCGACGTGGTCTGCGAGTTCGCCGCAACCAAGCACGTCGCCGCCATCTGCGCCGCCCCGTTTATCCTGGGCGAGCTCGACCTGCTCGAGGGGCGCCATGCCACGTGCTTCCCTGGCTTTGAGAAAAGCTTCCCCGAAGGCGCCTATACCGGCGAGAAGGTCACGCAAGACGGCAACATCATCACTGCCAGCGGCATGGCACAGTCCCTCCCCTTTGCATTGGAGCTGCTGCGCACGCTCGCCGGCGACAAGGCCGTCGAGAAGGTCGCCGAGGGCATCCAACTATGATTTTGGCTTCGCAATCGCCGCGCCGCATAGAGCTGATGCGCGAGGCAGGCTACAACATTCGCGTGATTCCCGCGGATATCGACGAAACGCCCTTTGATGGCGAGGCCCCGCTCACGCTTGTCGAGCGCTTGGCACGCGCCAAGGCGGCTGCCGTTGCTGCCGAGTATGCCGAGCCCAATGAGCTGACGGTCGCGGCCGACACCATCGTCACCTTTGACGGCAAGATTCTGGGCAAGCCGGCAACCGAGGACGAGGCGCGCACTATGCTCCGTGAGCTTTCGGGCCGCACGCACCAGGTCGCAACCGGCGTCTGCATCGTTAAGGCAGGCGATACGGCCGCCCCGCATGCCGCCGAGAGTCTGTCCTTTGTCGATGTGACCGACGTGACGTTCTACGAGCTCACCGACGAGCAAATCGAGCACTACATCGCCTCGGGAGAGCCCATGGACAAGGCCGGCGCCTACGGCATTCAGGGCACAGGAGGACGCATGCTCGTGCACGATATTTCGGGCGACTTCTATAACGTGGTGGGCCTACCCATCGCCCGCGTCGCGCGCGCGATTCAAAAACTCTCGTAATTGCATCTGGCGCTGGGTATCCCCCGGCGCCTACAATTTTGGCGTACCGTACGGATCCCGACCGGGCACAAGGCGCGGCGGAAAACCGATAGGAGTTAAACATGGATACACTGCTCGAGGCCATTGACGTCTGCGATGTCGATGGCTTTTGCTATGGCAACTATACGGACGAGGAGGCCGGCACCGGTTGCACCGTAATCGTGGCACCCGAGGGCGCCACCGGCGGCGTTGACGTTCGCGGCGGTGCTCCAGCATCGCGCGAAACCGACCTGCTGCGACCCGAGAACACCGTCGACAAGGTCCACGCCGTCTGCCTTTCGGGTGGATCGGCCTTTGGCCTCGAGGCTGCAAGCGGCGTCGCTCGCGAGCTTGAGAGCCGCGGCATCGGCCTTCCCGTCGGCCCCACGCAGGTGCCTATCGTGTGCTCCAGCTGTATCTTCGACCTCGCCTTTGGTAACCCCACCGTGCGCCCCGACATTGAGGCCGGCATCGCCGCCGTGCGCGAAGCACTCGACCACACCCCCACCAAGCTCGAACAGGGCAACGTAGGCGCCGGCACGGGCGCTACCGTGGGTAAGCTCATGGGGCCTGCCACCTGCATGAAGGCCGGCCTTGGAGCTGCCGCCGTGGCACTCGGCCCCATCAAGGTGGGCGCCGTGGTCTCGGTCAACGCCTGCGGCAACGTTGTCGACCCCTTCACCGGCGAGTGGGTCGCCGGCATGCGCGCCGCAGCCGATAGCGACCAGATCGTCGACATGGAACTCGCAGCCTTTGCCGCCGCCGGATCCATGCAGATGCCGCTCGACCGCACCAACACCACCATCAGCTGCATCATCACCAACGTGGAACTCACTAAGGCACAAGCCACCAAGGTCTCCCAGATGGCCGCAGACGCCTACGCACACGCCATCCGTCCCACGCACACCACCAACGACGGCGACACCATCTACACCCTCGCCAGCGGCAAACTGGGCGCCCAGGCAAGCGCCGCCGTTCCCCTAGACCTGCTGGGCATGCTCGCAGTAAGGGCCCTGGAAACTGCCATCGTAAACGGAGCCAAAACCGCCAAAACCTCCCACGGCATCCCCGGCGCCGCGAAGTAGCCTAACCTGACCGGTTGCCCGGTGGGGCTTGGTTATGTTTGCTGCTCTACAGTCCCGGCTCGCACGAAGAGCACATTAAGTGCTCTTCGGCTCGTGCGGAACTCGCAACAAACATAACCAAGCCCCACCGGGCAACCTACCAACCAGATTCTTTTCAGCCCAGGCCCCTGTGTACCGCGCGTCCAAGATCTTCAAATTCAAATAACCTGACAATCGATTCTTATAGCAGAGGCCCCTTGGCCTTTAGTTTGATACAAGTTCCGCACGAGCCGGAAAGCACTTAATGTGCTTTCCGTGCGAGCAGAACTGTTCGCAGTAGCAAACTAAAGGCCAAGGGGCCCAGTCAACCTATCAGCAGCGATTACTCAGCAGCTAGTTGAATTTGAAGATCTTTGAGGCAAGACGGTATAGGCCGAGTGTGGTTTTATCTCCGGCCCGTCCACGCAGGTTGGTGAAGAAACCGACAACGCCATAGCGGGCACGACGATACATGCGCTCGTCGTAGGCCTTCAAATCATTCCACAGCGTCTTTAGGCGCTCGTCGGCGCAATCTTCCTCGGAAAGCTTGGTAAGCACCGAGCAGATCGCCATCATCATGGTGAAGTAGCCCATCATGTACGAACGCAGGCGCGACGACCCAACATCGCTGTACAAGTGGTACGACTCCATCATGATACGCGTAACACGGAACTGCTGGTCCAGACGCTTGACCATCGTTGCCTCGTTGACGCTCTGGCCCTCGCGACCGATAAAGTAGCGGTAGAGGTCGATGTCGGCGTAGTACATGGTCTTGCAACGCGGCAGCGGCACGTAGGCGTAGATGTTGTCCACATAGAACGTGTGCGGCGGCATGGGAAGGTTGGACTCGCGCAGCACATCCGTGCGATAGCACAGGCTGTGCATGAGTAGGTTCTGGTCCAGGCGGAAATGACCGATCTGATCCCAGGAAAAGATCTTCTTGCGCGGCAGGGCAAATTTGTAGCCAATAGCGGTATGCGTGCCCTCGTAAACCTTCTCGTACACGTAGTTCGAGATAAACAGGTCAACGCGCCGATCGCGCTCTTCAAAGCCACGCAGAATCGACAGCATGGTCGAAAGAGCCGCAGCGTCGAGCCAGTCATCCGAGTCGACAACCTTGTAGTAGGTGCCCTGTGCTTCGCGCAGACCCGAAAGGACGGCAATACCGTGGCCACCGTTCTCCTGGTGTACCGCGCGAATGATACCGGGATAACGTGCCTCCCACTCATCGGCCTTATCGGCCGTCTCGTCCTTGGAGCCGTCGTCCACCACGATAATCTCGATATCGGTGGCGTAATTGCTCCCCTCCAAGATGGAGGTGATGCAATGGTCCATGTCCTTGGCGGCGTTATACGAGGGAATACCGAATGTTATGACTTTATGCATGGCAGGCGATAATCTCATCCGAAAGATCGAGGGCGGAATTGGTCACGGCGTCCATATCGTAGTAACGATACTCGGCCAGACGACCCACCGGGTGGAAGTTCGTCAGGTTCTGGACGCGCTCAAGATAGCGCTCATAGAGCTCACGGTTCTCGGGCTCAAGAATGGCGTAGTACGGCGTCTCGCCCGAGCCGGGCGTATAGGCCTTGGAGTACTCCTTCATGATGGTGGTCTTGCCGGGCAGGATCTGACCGGTCATGTTCTTGAACTCGGTGATGCGCGTGTAGTCCTCGCTCGTGGTGTAGTTGACGGTGCCCACGGGCTGGAACTGGTCCATATCGAGCGTCTCGAACTTCATGTCGAGCGTGCGGTACGGTAGCGCGCCCAGATCGAGGTTGAACAGCTCGTCGAGCGGACCGGTGTAGACGATCTCGCCGCCATAGACCTTGCCGTCGATCTTGACGGTGGTCTCGTCGATTTCAAAGAGGTCACGGGCGTCCACGTCGCAGAATACGTCGATCAGATCGTGATCGAGCATGTGCTCGAACAGCGCGGTATAGCCGTCCTGCGGCATGCCCTGGAAAGGAGCCTGCGGGAAGTAGCGGTCATCATCGCCCACAAAGACGGGAACGCGGCCGGTGATCGAGGGATCGATCTGATCGGGCGTCTGGCCCCACTGCTTCATGGTGTAATGCAAAAAGACGTTCTCGTAGACGTAATCGGCGACCTCGGCAAGATCCGGGTCGTTCTTCTTACGCAGCTCCATAATGGGCACCTTGACATCCTTGCCAAAGGTCTCCACGAGCTTCTGATACAGCTCCTCGCCGCGCTCGTCACCAAAGGCGAGCTTGAGACTCGCATGGTTGAAGGGCACGGGCATAAGGGTACCGTTGATGTTGGCGAGCACCTTGTGCTGATAATCCGTCCACTTGGTAAAGCGCGACAGGAAATTGTGCACGCGCTCGTTAAAAGTGTGATAGATATGCGGACCGTACTCGTGGATCAGGATTCCGGCCTCGTCAGTGCAGTCATAGGCATTGCCCGCAATGTGGCTACGGCGCTCCAAAACGGCAACACGATAGCCGATGGTCTCGGCAAGACGGCGGGCGCAAACGGCACCGGCATATCCAGCACCGACGACAATCATGTCGTACGCGCCGGCGTTAAAGCCTTCAGGCAGGCCTGAGGTAATCTGCATCGATA
The DNA here is from genome assembly GCA_900544225.1 of uncultured Collinsella sp. Taxonomy (GTDB): domain Bacteria; phylum Actinomycetota; class Coriobacteriia; order Coriobacteriales; family Coriobacteriaceae; genus Collinsella. The sequence goes on along the minus strand of UQUD01000007.1, from coordinate 35,486 downwards.
CTCCTTGTCAAAAGCCACGGGCTCGTTAGCTGGGCTTTTCTCGAACATTCTTCGAGACATATTTATCAGAGCGATTATAGCGCTAATGCGTCCTATAATGAGCTTGCCACACAAGGAAAGCTCAAGCACCGCGGCGTACATAATTGAAAGGTAAACCCGCTAGCAGCGGGTTTATTCGTGAACAGCCGGGTGCCTGGAGCTTAGCGAAACGCTTGTAAGGAGTAACATGAGCGATTTCCTAAACCGTATGAAGTCTGCCGCCAAGGCCGACCTTAAGACGATCGTCCTGCCCGAGGGCGAGGATCCGCGCACTATCGTCGCGGCCACCAAAATCATCGAGGAGGGCCTGGCAAAGATCGTCATCCTAGGCAACCCCGACGAGATCAACGTTCCCGGCGCTACCGTCATCGACCCGCGCAATGCCGAGAAGCACGAGGAGTACGCGCAGAAGTTTGCCGAGCTCCGCGCCAAGAAGGGCGTTACCATCGAGCAGGCTCGCGCCCAGGTGATGGACGCCACCTACTTTGGCACCATGATGGTCAAGATGGGCGATGCCGACGGCCTGGTCTCCGGCGCCTGCCACTCCACCGCCGACACCCTGCGCCCCGCGCTTCAGATCCTCAAGACCGCCCCGGGCACCAAGCTGGTCTCGGCCTTCTTCGTGATGTGCACCGACACCCCGCAGTTCGGCACTGACGGCACGCTGATCTTCGCCGACTGCGGCCTCAACATCAACCCGTCCTCCGACGAGCTCTCCGAGATCGCCATCGCCTCCGCTCACTCCTGGTCCACCTTCATGGGCAACGTTGAGCCGCACGTGGCCATGCTCTCCTACTCCACCATGGGCTCCGCTGGCGGCGAGGTCGCCAAGAAGGTCCAGGAGGCTGTGAAGTTCTGCAAGGAGAAGGCTCCCGAGCTCGCCATCGACGGCGACCTGCAGCTCGATGCCGCTATTGTCCCCACCGTCGCCCAGCTCAAGGCTCCCGGCTCCTCCGTCGCTGGTAAGGCCAACGTGCTCGTGTTCCCCGACCTCGAGGCAGGCAACATCGGCTACAAGCTGGTCCAGCGCTTCGCCGGTGCTGACGCCTACGGCCCCATCCTGCAGGCCATCGCCAAGCCGGTCAACGACCTGTCGCGCGGCTGCTCTGCCGACGACATCGTGGGTGTCGTGGCCATCACCGCCGTCCAGGCTCAGATGGCTGAGTAGCGGACATATCCCCTCGGGACCCTACAGGGTAAAGCTCTGAAAACGTCCTCGGACATGCATGAAACCCCCGCTGCGCACTTCGTGCGGCGGGGGTTTCATGCGTCCTGCGGAATATTTTCAGAGCTTTACCCTGTAGGGTCCCTGCCGCCACGTAGCAATCAGGGAATCCGGGGTGGACGGCGGCTTGGCTACGAGCTGGAGCTGAAAATCTGAATGGATGGGTGCCGTTGCTGGGAGCGCAGGCGTTGCTGATGATGATCACTTTGGAGATTGAAAGGCCGGTGGGCTTCGGCGGTTGTTGTGCCGGAAACTACATCCCAGTTTGGAGTCGGATTGTGGGATGTGGCTTCCGCTTGGGGCCTGTTTGGGAAACTTTGGGACGGAATTTTGCTTTATTGTGGGTCGCACTTTCCGCAACGTGCCTCAACCGGAAAGCGTGTCCCAGTATTTGCGCTCGAAATGGGATGGGGTTTCCGCCGTCCACCTGCTAGTAAAAAGGCCTCCGGAGCCGTTGCTCTGGAGGCCTTTCGTTTACTTGCAAATGCGCGCGTTAGTTGTTCTTGGTCAGGCGCTCGACGTCGTGGGCGATCATGTATTCCTCGTCGGTGGGGATGACCATAACCGTGACGGAAGAGCCGGCGGCGCTGATGACCTGTGGGCCGTTGCCCACGGCCTCGCGGTTCTTGTTGTTGTCGATGCGCACGCCCAGCCACTCAAAGCAGTCGCAGAAGGCCTTGCGGATCGACCAGTCGTTCTCGCCGATGCCGGCGGTAAAGGTAATGGTGTCCACGCCCGCCATGGAAGCGATCATGGAACCGGCCTGCTGCATGGCCTTATAGGCGAACATATCGAAGGCGAGCAGGCAGCGCTCGTCGCCCTCGGAGGCGCGCGTGCGGATGTCGCGGGCGTCGTTGGAGATGCCCGAGATGGCAAGCAGACCAGACTGCTTGTTCATCATGTCATCGACTTCCTGGTAGCTGTAGCCGCCCTCGCGCTGCAGGTAGCACACGGTGGCCGGGTCGATGGAACCACAACGGGTGCCCATCATCAGGCCATCGAGCGGCGTGAGACCCATCGTGGTGTCGCGGCACACGCCGTCCTCGATAGCAGCGAGCGAAGCACCGTTGCCCAGATGGCACGAAAGCAGGCGGTGGCAGCGCGAACCCAGGATCTCCTTGGCCATCATCCACTCATAGCGGTGGCTCGTGCCGTGGGCGCCGTACTTGCGCACGTGGTACTTGTCGCAAACGTCCTTGGGCAGCGCGTAGGTGTAGGCAACCTCGGGCATGGTCATGTGGAACGAGGTGTCGAAGACCGCCACGTTGGGCAGCTCCGGATACTTCTCGCGGCAATATTCGATTGCCGCGGCCTCGCCGTAATTGTGCAGCGGAGCGAGCGGGGCCACCTCAAGGATCTTAGCCATAACCTCGTCGTCGACGACCGCGGAATCATCGAAGTGCCAGCCGCCCTGAACGATACGATGGCCAATGCCATCAATCGTAAAGTCGGTCTTCTCGAGCTCCTCGAGCACGCGAGCGATAGCAGAGCGATGATCGGGGAAAGGGACCTCCTCGGTCTGCTTGGCGCCACCGTTCTCGGAGTGGCCAAAGATGCCCATGTCCGAACCGATACGTTCGCAGTTGCCCTTGGCGAAAACCTCGCGGGTATCGGTATCCAAAAGCTGATATTTAAGGCTTGAGCTGCCGGCGTTGACAACAAGTACGTTCATGAGACTCCTTTGCAGTGCAATACGGCCGACGCAGACCCCTTAAGGCGGCCGTATTTTAATAAGAAGTTATCATATCTTGATAAATAGCTATCAGCATATCGCCCAACGAGCGCAAAAGAGGGACTAAACGACACTTGGTCGTCCAGCCCCTCCCCTCTTGCAATTACTTGCCGTTGACGATGCGCTCGACGTCGGAAGCGATCATGAACTCCTCGTCCGTGGGGATGACGAAGATCTTGACCTTGGAATCCTTGGCAGACAGGCACCAAGCGCCGTCGCCACGCAGGGCGTTACGGGCATGGTCCATCTTGACGCCCATAAAGGCCAGACGATCGGCCACGCCGGCGCGAACGGCCGGAGCGTGCTCACCGATGCCGGCGGTGAAGACCAGCGTGTCCATGCCGCACATGGAAGTGGCCATCTCGGCAGCCTTGGCGGCAATCTTGTAGACGAACATGTCGAAGGCGAGCTGAGCCTCGGGGTCGCCAGCGGCGGCAAGCTCCTCGACGTTGCGGCAGTCGTTGGTCTTGCCACCGGTCACAGCCAAAAGGCCGGACTTCTTGTTCATCATCTCGTCGACCTCGTCGAAGGTGTAACCGCCCTCGCGCTGCAGGTAGCACACGGTAGCCGGGTCGATGGAGCCGCAGCGGGTGCCCATCATGACGCCGTCGAGCGGGGTGAGGCCCATAGTGGTATCCATGCACTTGCCGTCCTCGATGGCGCACAGGGAGGCACCGGAGCCGATGTGGCACACGACAACCTTGCGGGCCTCGCCGTTGGTCATCTCGGCGACCTTCTTGGAGATGTAGCGATAGCTGGTGCCGTGGGCGCCGTACTTACGGATGTGCAGCTTGTCGCAAACATCCTTGGGAAGGGCGTAGGTCTTGGCGACCTCGGGCATGTTGAAGTGAAAAGCGGTGTCGTAGACCGTAACGTTGGGCAGATCGGGATACTGTTCCAGGCAGAACTCGATAACGTTGGCCTCGGGGTTGTTGTGCAGCGGCGCCAGCGGGGCGACCTCACGGATCTTGGCGAGGACGTCCTCGTCGACGAGGGAGGAATCGCCAAAGTACCAGCCGCCCTGAACGATACGGTGGCCAATGCCCTCGATCTTGACGCCGTTGGCCTCGAGGTCCTTCAGGACGACCTCGATCGCGACCTTGTGGTCGGGGAACTCGATGTTCTCGGTCACCTTCTTGGAGCCGTTGGCAGCGTGGGTGAAGGTACCGCCGGTAAAGCAGACGCGCTCGCAGGAGCCCTTTGCGGACACCTTGTGGGACTTGGTATCGATGACCTGATACTTAAGGGTCGAAGATCCTGCGTTGACGACCAGAACGTTCATGTGTCTCCCTACTAACAGGCGGTGTGGCGCCGCCAGGTTACATACGCTTCAATAATAAACCCAAACGCCCTCGCGCTCGGGTTTATTGCGTTGATATATAAGTTATCGGTGCCAGAGCTTCCGTTTCATTGCACGGAAGAAGCGTCCTCAGATGAGGTTCTCGCCCAGGTTTTTGCCACCGAGGACGTGCATGTGGAAGTGCATGACGGTCTGGCCGGCGTTGACGCCCTTGTTGGAGATGACGCGGAAACCGTCCTCCAGGCCCTTGACCTTGGCGACCTCCTGGATGGCGTGAGCCATGGCGCCCATGGTCTCGGCGGGCACGTTGTCGGCGATGTCGCTGTAGTGCTTCTTGGGGATCACGAGTGTGTGGACCGGCGCCTGGGGATTGAGGTCGTCGAACGCGATGACCTGATCGTCCTCATAGACAACGGTCGAGGGGATCTCGTGGTTGGCAATTTTGCAGAAGATGCAATCACACATGGTTGGTTCCTTTCTCGCAGACCAAGGTAATCTTTTTGGGACGGGGCTTTTTTGACTACTTTTTCGCAAGCGCAGGCACTCGGCGAGCCGTCGCGCAAGGGTAGTCAAAAAAGCCCCGTCCCAAAAAGACTACCCCAAAGTTGGCTGCGAGGTGGTTAGAACGAAAGGTTGTCGTCCGTGTTGGCGGCCTCGCCGTCGGCGAGCACGTCGTTGCCGTCGACGTCCTTAAGGAGCACCGAGACCTTCTGCTCGGCATCGGACAGGCGGGTGCGCAGGCTCTTGAGGAGCTCGACGCCGCGGGTATAGCTCTCGAGCGACTCCTCGAGCTCCATATCGCCCGACTCCAAGCTGCGGATGATGAGTTCCAACTCCTGCGAAGCCTGCTTGTACGTAAGCTGCTCGACCGGGGTCTTCTCTGCCATATCTGTTTCCTTTCCTAAAGGCTTATCGCTATGTAACGCGGCCTACTCGACCGCATCGACCGTTGCCGCCACATTGCCGTCTGCCATGCGCACGCGGATGGCGTCGCCGGGCTTAAAGGTCTTGGCGGTCGTAGCCACCCCATCATCGCTGTACGCGATGGAATAGCCACGGGCAAGCACCTTGAGCGGCGACAGGGCATCGAGCGACGCGGCAGCTCGGCCTAAGTCGGACGCAGGCTTGCTGAGCATCGTGCGCCCCTGATGCTCCAGACGGGAGCTCGCAAGTGTGAGCGCATGGCGCTTGCCATCGAGCCCCGAGGTGCTTGCAACCAGACGCTCGGGCAGGCGCTCAAAGTTGGAGCGGAATGTCCCGACCGAGCGTGCTATGGCGCCCGACAGGCGATCGGCAGTCAGCGCAAGCTCAGACTCGCGACGCTCGACCATAAATGTGGGGTCGTTGAGGCACGGGCGGCATGCGGCGGCATCGAGCGCATCGCCCAGACGGGCCGTATAGGTATCCCAGGCGCGGCGACCGCGCTGATCGAGCATCTCCAGGTCGACCTGGGCCGACCCTACCATCGATGCCATCGCGGCACCCAGACGCTGATGGCGCGCCTCGAGCACATCGGCCAGCTCCGTCATAGCCGGCGCCACCGATTCGGCCGCCGCCGTGGGCGTGGAGGCGCGGCGGTCGCTCACCATGTCGCAAATCGAGGTATCGGGCTCATGGCCAATACCGGTCACCACGGGCACAGGACAAGCCGCCACCGCGCGGGCAAGCTCCTCGTCATTAAAGGTCATGAGGTCCTCAAAGGAGCCGCCGCCGCGCACCAGCAAAATACAGTCGGGCGCCGGCGTAATGGAAGCGGCGCGGCGCAAGCCCTCGATGAGCTCGGCCGGCGCACCCTCGCCTTGAACCTTGGCGCCCACGCAGACGAGCTCGACGAGCGGGTTGCGACGACGCAACGTGCGCTTGACGTCGTCGATTACGGCACCCGAAAGCGAGGTGACGACCGCCACGCGGGAGCAGAACACCGGGATGCGGCGCTTGCGCGCTTCGTCCATCAGGCCCTCGCGGCGTAGCTTTTCGGCCAGTTGCGCCACTTGTTGACGCAGCAGACCCTCCCCCGCCAACGAAAACGAGCGGGCAACAAAGCTCATGCGACCCGTGGGCTTATAGAGATTGAAGCTGCCCTTAAAGCTCACCTGCATGCCATCGCGCAGATCGAAGGTGCGCTTGAGATAGGCGCCCTTCCAGATAATGCAGTCGACGGCGGCCGAGTCGTCCTTGATCTGGAAATAGCAGTGGCCGCTTCGGGCGTTAGGACCACGAAAACCCGTGACCTCGCCCAGAACGCTCAGCTGCGGAATGGCATCGAGCGCACCGGCAGCGATCTCTACCGCCTGGCTCACGCTGAGCTCCTTGCGCTCCTGCTCGTCCGAACCGTCGAACTCGGCGGAAACGGCATTGCCGGTTAGATTCCAGCCTGCCACGCAGCCCCCCCTTCGTCATCGTGCACAAGGGCTCCGGCCCCGTGCAAATTTAAGTCCAACTCATAGTACAGCGCCGCAGGGACACAAACCCCCACGGCGCCTGCCTGTCCCACTTGTTATCGGTTGGAGCTTCTGTTGTAGCGAGCCATAAGGTAGAGCAGCTGAATGATCGAAGTGAGTGCTGCGGCCACATAGGTAAGCGCGGCTGCCGTCAGCACCTTCTTGGCGCCGTTGACCTGCTTGGAACTCATACCCGACTGCTCGATGTACGCCACAGCACGTCGGCTGGCATCAATCTCGACCGGCAGCGTAACCAACTGGAACAGCACACTAAACGAGAAGAAGATCAATGCGAGGGTCGTGAGCCCGGCGATGTTCATAAACAGGCCCAAGAGCAACACGATGGTCCAGGTGTTCTGGGTAAAGTTGACGACCGGGACCAGGGCGGTGCGAACCTTCATCATGGCGTAACCGCTCTGACGCTGGGCGGCATGACCCGCCTCGTGGCAGGCCACGGCAACGCTTGCGACCGATCCGCCCGAACGGTTAGCGTCCGAGAGATACAGGTTGTTATCCTGCGGGTTGTAATGGTCGGTGAGCTCACCGGCGACACCCTTGATACCCACGGCGTTGCAACCGTTGGCGTCGAGCATGCGGCGAGCGACCGTGGCACCCGTGTCGCCGTCCGAGCGAACCTTGGACCAGGTCTTGTACGTCGAGTTGATATAGCTCTGCGCCGCAAGACCAAGCACCGTACAAACAAGGACAACCAGCAGGTACAGCGGGTCGATGCCAAAGCCGTAACCATAGTAATAGGGCATGCGAATTCCTCCGAATCGAATTACACGTTGGAGGCATTCTACCCACTCAGCTGGCAAGCAAATCAGCATCGATGTTTTGGCACCGTCAGCGAAAACGGTCGAAAGCGAGCAAGGTGACGTGAAAGAGAAGCGACGCGTACTTTGGTACGCGAGCGACGATTGAACGTCAGATTGCCGCTCTCGGCCGTTTGCAGCGTCGAGCTGTTAGGCGGTTTGGTAAAACCGCGTAACTATATACCTACAGGAGCTCGATTTTGCCGTCCTTCACGGTGAGTCCCATATTGCCCGAGAGCAAATCGTCCAGGCGCGAGCCCACAAGCTCAAAACGCCAACCTTCGCGCAAACGGCTTTGCTCAGGATGCTCAATGTAGTCGGCCAGGTCATCGCGCGAGGCAATGACCGAGGTCGCCACGCCCGAGCGCTCGGCAACCAGGCGGATGAGCGCGTACATGAGATCCGTCACGCTCTCAAGCTCCGGCGAAATCTGGCGATGCCCGCGCACCATGAGCGGCAGGCGATCGTGCGGACAGCTTGCGCCGCGCTTGATGGCCATCAACGCGCCATCCACGTCGCGCTCCCCCAGCTGGTCGGTACCGCGGATGCTACGGAACTCCTCGACACGCACGGGATTGCGCTTAACCAGGGCCAGCAGCGTATCGTCGGACATGACCCACTTGCGCGGGATGTTGCGACGCTCGGCGCGGTCCTCGCGCCAAGCGGCAAGCTCGCGCGCAATGCCCAGCTGATGGCGGCTACACGAGTTGATGCGTTTGACCTTGCGGAATGCCTCATGGCGGTCGGCGCGGTAGTGCGACTCGTCGGCCAAAGGACGCAACTCGTCGAGCACCCAGTCCACGCGGCCCAGCTCACGCAGGCGGCTCATCATCTCGGTATAGGCGACGATTAAGTACTTGACGTCATCGATCGCGTACTCGATCTGCTTATCGCTCAGCGGGCGGCGCGACCAATCGGTCAGCGACTCGGTCTTGGGCAGTGATACGCCGCAGAACGTCTGAACGAGCGCACCATACGAAATCTGCTGGCGCTCGCCCAAAAAGGCGGCGGCAACCTGCGTGTCAAAAATCGGTCGCGGCAGTGCGCCCACGGTATGGAGCATAACTTCCATGTCCTGTGAGCAAGCATGGAATACCTTGACCACGCCCTCGTCGGCCATAAGCTCGGCAAGCGGCGACAGGTCGTCGATCACCAGCGGATCGACAGCGACACTCTCGGCGGGGGTGGCAATCTGGACCAGGCACAGGCGCGGATGAAACGTGCGCTCGCGCAAAAACTCGGTATCGACGGCGATCGCGTCGAACTCGCGGGCGCGCTGGCAAAAGTCGACCAGAGCCTGATGTGTGGAAATGTACATATCAACCCATCGAATAAGGTTAGGCCCGAAAAACACGGGTAGGATATCGGCATTGCTCTACAACTATACTCGGTTAGTCACAGAACGGGAACGTAAGTATGCGCTGCCTTATCATCCACAACCCGGCATCGGGCCCCAGCTCAGATGAAATCTACGCGTTCACGCACGCCCTCGCGCAGGGCGGCGACGAGGTCGTGATGCGTTTTATCGGCGATGGCATGGAGCCCGAGGACGCGGTAGCGGACGTTCGCGAGTTCGATCGCGTGGTCGTTTCGGGCGGCGACGGCACCGTCTCCAACGTGCTCGACCAGATGCGCGGGTGCGGTGTCCCCACGCTTGTCTTCCCCTCCGGCACGGCCTGCCTGTTCTTTAACAACATCGGCAATGCCCCCGAGGCGGCGGCACTCGCCAAGGCTTGCCGCGACGGCCGCACGGTCAAAGTGGACATGGGTGAGCTCTTTTGGCTCGACGAGAACGGCAACGAGAAGCGCCACGGCTTTATCATCATCGCCGGCTCGGGCTTCGACGCCGAGATCATGATGAAGGCCGCTCCCACCAAAAACGACATTGGCGAGATCGCCTACTTCCTCTCCGCGCTCGCCACGCCCAACCCCACGGTGGCGCACTTTACCATTGAGCACGACGGCATTGTCGAGGAGCTCGACGGCATCTGCTGCATGGCAGGCAATACCTCGGTCATCCAAAACGACATCAACCTGTTCCCCAACTGCCGCATGGACGACGGCATGGTCGACATCGTCGTTATTGAGCCCGTGCGCACGATGCAGCTGCTCCCCACGGTAATTACCGCCGCGCTCGACCCCGCTGGCAAAGTGCTCGGCCGTCCGCAGTTTAAGATCATCCAGACCAAGGAAGCCAAGATCACCTGCACGCCATCGCTGGGTATGCAGTTCGATGGAGAGATCATCTCCAGCAACTCCGGCATCTTTGGCGCTCGCGCGCTGCCGCAATGTCTCGACCTCATCGTCGACGATTTTTCACCGCTCGGAAAATAGGAGGACCCCATGAACGACAATCCCCTGATTGGCTTTATCGTCATCGTCTTGGCCATGCTCGTTGGTTACGCCATCAATGTGATCCACCGTCGAAAGAAGTAAATCCACATTGGTATGATATTCATCCAGTTATCGACTCTCCCGTTGTTTATGCAAATCCTAAACAGCGGGAGAGTTTTCTTTTTGAGCATTGTCTGGCGCTTTATTCAGCTACAGTAAATGCAGGGTGCCTTTATTTAACTAAAGCAATAAAATGAGTATTATTATCCGCTCATCGTATATTTCTTCACGCTCATCGAGTAAAAGCTGTTGTCGAATGAATACTCTTTACACTTCCTTTAGGCTAGTAGATGTATTTATTAGCTGAAACTCCGTACGGTTTCGCGGGGTTTCAACAGTTGGGAGGGATCATGAGGTTTACTCATCCTGTCAACACGCTCAAGAAGCTCGGCTGCGGCCTTGCATTTGGAGCAGCGGCCATTATGGCCATGCCGACTTCGGCGCTCGCTTGCACCCAGATCTACATGGGCAGCCAGCTCACGGCAGACGGCAACACGTACTACGGACGCTCCGAGGACTTCGGCCCGCGCTACATCAAGCACTTTGGCATCGAGCCCGCACACAAGGACGGCAGCAAGTACACCTCGGTCGAGTCCGGCTTTGAGTACAAGTCCAAGGGCGCAACCTACCGCTACACCTTCGTTCGCGACAACCCCTCTCAGTGGGAAGATCGTTACGACGCATATTCCGAGGCTGGCATCAACGAAAAGGGCGTTTCCTGCTCTGCCACGCTGAGCACCTCCTATAACGAGAAGGCAGAGGAAGCCGACCCCGTCACCGAGGAGACCGGCATCGGCGAGTACAACTACGCCAGCGTCATTCTGGGCGAGAGTGCCACGGCCCGCGAGGGTGTCGAGCTCCTCGGCAGCTTGATTGACGAGCAGGGCGTCTGCTCCAACGACCAGATCATCATTGCCGACAACAACGAGACCTGGCTGTTTGCAGCGCTTTCCGGCCATCAGTGGATCGCCATGAGACTCACCGACGATATCGCCTCGCTCAATCCCAACATCGGCAACCTCACCTATGACGTCGACCTCGACGACACTGAGAACTGCCTCCACTCCGAGGGCATCGAGTCCATGCCTAAGGAGAAGGGCTTTGCCGAGTACACCGACGGCAAATTCGACGTCGCCAAGACCTACGGCGAGGAGATTAGCGAGGCCGATATGCACCAGTGGTCGCGCTATGTCCAGGGCCGCGATTACTTCATGGCTCCGCTTGCCGAGGGCACCGACTACGAGATCGTCAAGGACGAGCGCGAAGAGGCTCGCGCCACAACCGGCGCCCTGGTCCACGAGATGCAGCCGCTGTTCTTCCAGCCCGGCAAGTCCGACTGGAACACCTTTGAGATGATTCGTTCCTTCGCCGCTCGCGGCGAGAATGTCGCCGGCCTCAACGCCAACACCGACGGCGCCTATGCCATCGGCTCCAACCGCAACACCGAGATCCACACCTTCCAGATCCGTCACGGCATGGACCCCGAGATCGCGACCATCCAGTGGGAGATGCTCTCCAACGCCGAGTTCTCCGTCGCTATCCCTCTCTATTCCGCACTGCTCACCGAGGTCAGCCCCTACTTCAGCGATCAGGACGTCTCCTTCGATCACTGTGAAGAGGAAGACGTCGTGAACAACGAGGAGCCCAAGAACTCCATCAACTACGTTCTCATGGACATCAACACACTCGCCTATGAGAACCGCGACAGCTGCGCCACCGGCGTCCGCGCCTATCTCGACGCCCTGCAGAAGGAGCTCATCGAGCAGAACCTAACCGTCGACGAGGCCATGCAGGCCGCCGAGGACACCGAGGCCCGCACCGCCCTGGCCAACAAGGCCGGCAAGGCAGCGACCAAGAACACCTACGTCAAGTGCAAGGCCATGCTCGAGGAGATGCGCGACTACCTCAAGGAGGGCGATTTCTCCGAGGAGTTCGTCCCGAGTGACTACGATGCCGACAACGACTGCCTGGTCGAGTCCATCACCTACGCCGACGAGGCTCTCTCCGATAAGGACGTTGCCGAGCCCGAGGCTGAGGAAGAGGCGACCGAGGAGAAGTCCGAGGGCAACAACATGGCCGCCATGGCCGTTGGCGCCGTCGTCATCATCGGTGTCTGCGGCTTCGTGCTTTATCGTCGCAAGAAGGCCTAAGGCCCTTGCGTTCCAAGAGACGGGCGGGGTCGCATGAGTCATCCCGCCCGCTCAGCCTGCCCTTTTGACCGGCAGGAAACGCCGCCGAAATCTTTTCAAAAAAGATTTCCCCGCACACACTTTGCTGTGCTATAGTGCAGCACAACAGCAACGAGGTGCGACCGCGCCAAGGCATCACGAAAGGAGCCACCAAGATGATGAACACGATGAAGTCTCTCAACAACTGGTGGTGGCGTGATGCGAATACGATCGGTCGAAAGTGAGTCCCTCACGCCTGTTTTGCGCTCTAGGTGATTGGAAGGCCTCCGGTTTCGACCGGGGGCCTTTTTCTATCTCGAGCCCGATCGCATTCGCATCACGCGCCTCCGTTTTTCTCTTACACTCCCCTTTTTGAAAGGACTTTCACCATGTCTCAGAACACCACCGCCACCGCCCAGCCCCGCGCCGTCCAGACCGCCGACCGCGGTAAACTCGATATTCGCGCCCTTGTCCTGCTCGCCATTCTGCTTGCCGCCGGCTTCATCCTCAACTTCACCGTCGGCAAGGCAATCTCGGGCATCTCGGGCGGTATGATCAGCCCCGAGTTCATTATCTCGGCCTTCTGCCTCACCATCCTGGTCATTCGTCCCAACATTGGCCAGGCGCTCGTCATTGGTCTCATCTCGGCGGCCGTAATCCAGATCACTACCACCTCGCCGTTTGTCGATTTTGCCGCCGAGGGTATCGCCGCCATGCTCATGGCCGTCATTGTCAACGCCGCCGCCAAGGACGGCCAGGTTAAGCCCGTCGTCGCCATCGTCGCAACATTCGTGACCACCTTTGTCTCGGGCGTCATCTTCATGGTCATCAAGATGGCCATGCTCGGCGTGGTGGGCGAGCTCGCCGCAGCCATGCTGCCCGTCGTCGCCATGACCGCCGTATTTAACGCCATTCTGGTCGGCGCCCTCTACCTGCCCATCCAGAAGGCCCTGAAGCTCAACTAACCCGCTCGGCTTTACGAGCCACCCCATCTTGGCGTTCATTCGTCGCTCGCATACCCAAGAACGCTTCGCTCCTCTTTCGCGCCAACCTGGGGCACCTCGTAAAGCCGTATCCGTGCTTCACCACCAAAGACTGTCCCAAACAACGAGCTTTTGGGGACGTTCTTAAACGACTAGTCATGTAAGAACGTCCCCAATGATTATGAAAGGTATCCATGGAAACGATCATCAACGTCGACGATGTCTCGTTCTCCTATGGCACGCAAACCGAGCAGGCGCTCAGCCACGTTTCGCTTAGCGTGAACAAGGGAGATTTCATCGGCATCATCGGGCCCTCGGGTGCCGGTAAGTCCACACTTGCCGCCTGCCTGTCGGGCGCCGTGCCTCACCACTACACCGGCGCCTTTTATGGCTCCGTGTTAGTTGACGGCCACGACACCTGCGAGGTCTCGCTCACCGACATATCGCAAATCGTCGGTAGCGTGTTGCAAGACATTGACACGCAGATGGTCGCTTCGGTCGTTGAGGATGAGATGCTCTTTGGTCTCGAGAACTTTGGCGTTCCGCATGACCAGATCGAGCAGCGCTTGTGCGAGACGCTTAAGACCGTCGGCATTAGCGACCTGCGCGACCGCGAGATCGCCACCCTCTCGGGTGGCCAAAAGCAAAAGGTAGCTATCGCCGCCATCCTCGCCATGCGTCCGCGCGTCTTAGTGCTCGATGAGCCAACCGCAGCACTCGACCCCGCCAGTTCCACCTTGGTCTTCGAGACGCTGCGCGAGGCAAACCGCGCGCTCGGCATCACCATCGTCGTCGTTGAGCAAAAGGTCGCTCTGCTTTCGGAGTACTGCAACCGTGTGTTGGTGCTCGATCACGGCCAGATCGCGCTGCAAGGTGAGCCGCACGAGGTCTTCGCACGCACCGACGAGCTTCGCACCATCGGCGTCGATTGTCCGCGCGTCACGCGCATCTTCAACAGTCTCGAGGCCGATGGCTTGGTAAGCGGCACGCCCTGTCTGGATGTCGACGAGGCAGAACGCCTGATAACGGAAATCGTCGACCCCGACCGTGCGACAAGCGATACCCAGGCTCCCGCAGGCTCCCCGCACGCGCCGTCGCTGCGCCCGCATGCGAAAGACGCCGAGCCGGTGCTCACCTTTGACCATGTCGAGTTTTCCTACCCCCATGGAGGCGCCGCCGTCCACGACCTCAACTTGACGCTCTACCCCGGCGAGCTCGTGGGCATTGTCGGCCAAAACGGAGCCGGCAAAACCACGCTCACCAAACTGCTCACGGGTTTGCTCAAGCCCGCATCGGGCAGCGTACGCGTTACGGGCTTGGACACGGCATCGGTTCCCACGAGCCGCATCGCACGCGAAGTGGCAACGCTTTTCCAGAACCCCGACCGCCAAATCTGCAAAGACACCGTGCTCGACGAGGTCGCCTTTGGTCTAGAGCTTGCCGGCATCGACCGCGCCGAAGCCCTGCGTCGCGCCCAGCTGGTCATCGACCGCTTTGGCCTGCCCGCCGACGAGGCACCGTTCTCGCTGTCACGCGGCCAGCGCCAGATGGTGGCGCTGGCATCCGTTGTAGTGATCGAGCCCAAGATCGTGGTGCTCGACGAACCCACGAGCGGCCTGGACTACCGCGAGTGCATGACCGTCATGGAAACGGTGCGCACCATGGCAGAGCGCGGTTGCGCCGTCATCATGGTCTGTCACGACATGGAAGTCGTTTCCGACTTTGCCGAGCGCGTCGTGGTGATGGCCAACGGTCGCATCCTCGACCGCGGCCGCACGCACGAGCTATTCTCGAACATCGAACTCATGCAGCGTGCCTACGTTGAGCCGCCCCAGGTCATCGAACTCTCGCGCCGTCTGGCATCCACCGTCTCGCCCTCCTTTACGCAGGTGAGTGAGGTCACCGATATCGTTCGCATTACCGAGGAGATGGTCCGCCGTGGTTAACGTCATCGACTACATGCCGGGCGACACGCTGCTACACCGCCTGAACCCCGTCATCAAACTGGGCCTCGCCGCCGCCATCATCATCGGCATTTTCTTGTCCGACACCTATGTGGCACTGCTGGGCTTTCTGGCACTCACGCTCGCGCTGGGAGCCTACGCCGGCGTCGTCGACCGCCTGCTCGCGCTGCTCAAGCTACTGATTCCGCTCGCGCTCATCATGCTGGTGCTGCAGCTGGCTTTTATGCGCGATGGCAACGTGGTGTGGAGCTTTGTCACCGATGAAGGCCTCATCACCGGAACAAAGGCCTGCCTGCGTCTGCTGGGCGTGGCGCTACCGCTCATCCTGATGCTCATGGTGACCAAGCTCAACGACCTTGCCAACGCCTGCGTCGAGGTGCTGCACGTTCCGTATCGTTACGCCTTCACCTTTACCACGGCGCTGCGCTTTGTGCCGGTGTTTGGCCAGGAGATGAACGCCATCATGGAGGCGCAGACCGCACGCGGCATCGAGTATGACACCAAGAACCCCATCAAGAAGCTCAAGCTCATGCTGCCGCTGTGCGTGCCGCTACTGATCTCGAGCGTGGGTAAAACCGATGCCACGGCCCTGGCAGCCGAGCAGCGCGGCTTCTACCTGCGCACGCGCGCGAGCTCGTACAAGCGCTACCCCATCAAGAGCCTGGACATTGCCATACTTATTGTCAGCATTGCCCTCATCGTCCTCGGCTTCCTGTTTTAACCCATCGCCCCCGGCAACCGACAAATGCAAAAGACCCCGGCCCGCATCAAACGAGCCGAGGCCTCACTGTTTACCCAGATAAAACCTACCAAAATAAACCTGTCCCTTTTTTGGCAGGTCGAGGGCTACAGGCGGTAGGGGGCGCCGCTGCGGATGATGGATTCGCGCACCAGGACGTCCATGGCGTCAAGGGTAATCTCGGGCATCTCCCGGTACTTTTGCAGCACCGAGAGCTCGGTGCAGGCCAGAATGACGCGGTCGCAGCCGCTGCGGGCGAACTCCCACATCACGCGGTCAAACTTGTCCATATCGGGCTCGCGTCCGGCCTTCACGTCATCATAAATCAGCGACATCACGTCGGCCTGGCGCTTCTCGCTGGGATAGACGACCTCGACGCCCGCGGCCTCGCACTCGCGCCCATAGACGCCTGCACCCACGGTGCCGTCAGTGCCCATGATGCCGATCTTGCGCACCGGCTCGGACGGCATGCTCAGGTTGGGATCGAACTCGCACTCCCCCATCACCGCGCCCGCCAGGGCATAGCGCACCGACTCACGCGGCATGTGGATAATCGGCACCTTGGTAAACGACTGAATCTGGTCGTAGAAGTAGTGCGATGTGTTGCAGGGAATGGCGATATGGGCACAGCCCAGCCCCTCGAGTGCCCGTGCACATTCCTTCATGGTCGCCAGCAGCTCGGCATGCTCGCCGGTCTTGATGGCCAGCGTACGGTCGGGCATGGTCGACTTGGAAAGCACCACCATGTCGATATGCTCCTGATCACAGGCAGCAGCCGTATGACGCACGACCTGGTCGTAGTAATACGACGTGGCCTCAGCGCCCATGCCGCCGATAACTCCCAGCTTTTCCATCGCCGCCTCCTTGGTGACGCCCATGCAATTGCTCGTATCATGCCCGCGCCCGTCCGTTGCAAACCGGGCGGGCGCCGCGCTCATCTACTTGTAATACGTCTTGAACAGCTTAAAGTGACGCAGCTTGGTGTGCCACATGCGCAACCAGCGGTTAAAGACAAAATCGCCCTTCATAAACGAAGGATCGGCGGCCTTGCCCTCCTTGGCCAGACGATGCGCCTTCGCACGCAGCTCGGGGTCCTTGACATACTTGTCAACGACACCCATGGGGACGACCATCCACAGAGCCTCGTCCTGCGCCGTCACAAATTCCGGCTCAAACGGACGGTTATAGACGTACTCATCCACCACGTACTTGGCAACGTTAAAGCCGCTGTTGGTGACGTAGTAGTTACTGCGGCCCTGACGCGTGTTGAAGTCGAAGAACTTAAACGAACCATCGCGTTGGTCGTACTTGACGTCGAAGTTGGAGAAGCCCGTGAACTTAAGGTCCTCAAGCAGCTTGCGCACGCCACCCATGAGCTCGTCGTTGGGCTCGGTGATGATGCAGGCGTGGTTGCCGACACCATGGGGCTGATGCTCCTCGAGCAGCACGTGACCCAGGCACATCATGCGAACCTTGCCGTTGCGGTCGGAATAACTGGTAAGCACGCGCATGTACTCGTCGTTGCCGGGCACGCGGTCCTGCAAGATGAGGTCATCGGTGTAGCCACTGGCGTACACATCGCGAATGACCTGCTCCAGCTCGGCGCGATCGGCAATCTCGTAGGCCTTCTTCTGGCCCTCGAACTCGTGCTCCCACCACATGATGCCGTCAGAGGGCTTCAGAATCATCGGGAAGGGAAAGTCGATCTGGTCGAGCACCTCGGCGGAAGCCTCGCCCTGGGCGTTGAGCATCGCCATGGTAAAGGTAAACGTGTGCGGATAGGGCACACCGTGCTTCTCGCACAGCTCGTAGAAGATCTCCTTCTTCTGGCACTGCTCGAGCATGCTGTAGGGCGCATAGGGCGCGATGACGTTGGAGGCAAGCTGGCCGGCATCCTGAGCCTGTGCGGCAAGCGCGACGTAGTTATCGCCGCAGCCCATGAGGATAATCTTCCTATCGGGATTGGCCTGTGCAATGCCGTTGACGGTCTCGATCATGACCGGCATAGTGTCGATATCCACATTGGGCGTATAGTCGATAATCTGGCTGCGGTATGCAGGACCCGTCTGATACTTGCCAAAGACCAGGCTCTTGACCTGATACTCCTCGTAGAAGGCGCGCGCCACCGAATAGGCGTTGATATCGCCGCCGAGCAGCACGGGTATAAACTCGCGCTCTGTAAACTGCAATGCCATGGAAACTTCCTATCATCAACTGCCCGTACGATGGGCGGTCTTTATGCAACTGGTTTATTCTAGCGTGCCAAACCGTCGCTTCCCAAAGTTCCACCATATCTATGGCAAGCAGGCGCTTATGATCGAGCCCGCAGGGTTCCGTAACGTTAAAGTTGAACTCTATGGTTTCTTAACAATTCACTATAACTGCAGGTCAAGGCCAAAACCTCAAGTTCAACTTGACCCTTTAGAACCTTTAAGGTTCAAGTTGAAGTCGAAAGCAGTAGTAGAATACCTTTCGAACTATAACCTACGATTGATTGCAGAGGGACTGGATGCAGCATTCGAACCATCGCACCGCAGCGCTCATCGCGTCGAAGCCGGCTCGTATCATCACGAGCGCCGCGCTTGCCGTTACACTGACGGCCGCGCCGATGCTCTCCCCCGTCGCAGCCTATGCCGCCTCGCAGGCAACGCAGGATCAGCTTTCCGCTGCCCAGCAGAAAATCGAAACCGCCACGAGTGCCTACAACGAAGCCCGCACCAAGCTCGAGGATCTGCAGAAGCAAATCGACACTAACGAGGCAAGCATCGAGAAGATCGAAGCCGAACTTCCCGATCAACAGGCCAAGGCGAGCTCCGCCATGCGCGATCTGTATAAGTACCAGAAGGGCACCAACCCCATCGTGAGCTTCCTGGTCAACGCGCAGAGCCTGGGCGAGTTCATCACCACCTGCAAGTACACCAACCAGATCACGAGCTCGAGCGTCGACGAGATCGAAGAGCTCAACAAGATGCAGACCGAGCTCGAGCAGAACAAGACCGAGCTCGAGCAGGCGAAGTCCCAACTCGAGACCGAGCAGAAAACCGCCGAGGACGCACTGGCACAGGCCCAGCAGCTTCGCAGCGAAGCCCAGGCAAAGGCCGAGCAGGAGAATGCCGCAGAGCTGGCCAAGCTCGAGGCCGACAAGGCCGCTGCCGCCGAGAAGCTCTCGGGCGAGGGCGTGAGCGGCAACAACTCCAACAGCCAGGCCAATAACGCCAACACCACTATCGACACCACGGTGAACAACTCCAATACCGGCAACTCCGATTACGACTCGTTTATCAACGAGTGGACGAGTCGCATCGACAACTACCTCGCCGGCTCCCCCATGGCAGGCCAGGGTTACAACTTTGCCGTGGCAGCCTGGAACACCGGTGTTGATCCTCGCTGGTCTCCCGCCATCGCCTGCATCGAGAGCAGCAAGGGCCTCTATTGTGCCGGCTCCTATAACGCCTGGGGCTGGAGCGCCCGCGGCGGCGGCTGGCGGAGCTTTGGTAGCTGGAGCGAGGGCGTCTCTGCCCACGTTGCCTACCTGGGCGCCAACTATGGCTCCACGCTTACCCCGGCAGCCGCCAAAAAGTACTGCCCGCCCACGTGGCAGGACTGGTACAACAAGGTTGCAACCCAGATGAACCGCATCTAAGATCAACGTCAAAGGGCCCCAATTGGGGCCCTTTTTCTTTTACGCGACGGAGGTATCGACGACGCCAGTCGCGTTTGCAATGGCAACAATGATAGTCATTACCAACAAGAGCACACCCATAGCCTTGAGCCAGAGCTTTGCAAGCTTTTTACCGCGGTATCTATCGAGTAGCTCAAACCGCCGGCGAAGGCGGCGTTTGTCGAGCATCACAAAATGGATGAGCACTACGAGACCGTCGACGAAGATAAAATACTCAATCGCGAGAAACCACATCGGGTAGTTTTGGTTGGCGCCCGTAGGATGAAAAACGGCAAAATGGCTTCCGGCAAAGAAAACAAGTAGCGAAAGATAGACGAATGCGTTCCAAATGCGCCCAACGGTGTCGGGAATGCGGGAGAGTAAATTCGGGCGCTCAGGCACCAACGGCAATCCGCCCTGAGACTGATCCGTGGGGAGCACGGGCGCAGGGCACACGGCTCGCCGCTCCGGAGGCTCTTGGAAGGAAGCAGCATTCGGCGCGGACGACGGCGTCGGTGCGGACAACGCATAGGATGCACGCGCAGCGTGCCCTAGCGCCTTCGCGCTTGCAAAGCGCTTGTCCGGATCGAGCGCCATCGCCATGCAAATAACATCGGCAAGCGAGGCGGGGATATCATATGCCTCGCATTGCTCGCGCATGTTCCGACCCGGCTTGGGGTCGGCCCCCGTCAGACAAAAGAACAGCAGGGCACCGAGCGCATAGACATCGCTGCGCACGCTCGTCTGGCCAAAACCATACTGCTCGGGCGGCGCATAGGGACGCGTGCCAAACTTAACGGTATCGGCATCGGCTCCCTCGCGCCACACGCGAGCGATTCCCAAGTCGATAATCACCAGCGATGAAAATGTCATGCCTGTATCGGGCGTATAGTTTGCGCCCGATACGATGATATTCGAGGGCTTTAGGTCGCGATGGATCACCGGCGCAGCCATCTCCCCCGCCGACGCAAAGCCGGCATGGAGCTCCGCAACTGCATCACAAAGGGCGCCAAACAGCTCACAGGCATAATCGGGCGTCGCACCCAAACGCCCCACCAGGGCCCCGAGCGTTTCGCCTTCGATGTATTCCATGACCACGCAAAGCTCGTCGCCCACGCGGCGGCAATCGACAATCCGAGGCAAGTGCTCGTAACGTCGCCCAGCATGCTGGGCCGCAAACAGGCGTTCATACGCCCCGCCAATCTGGGCCGACGCGTCGATGCGCTTGCGAACAAAGGGGCCAAGAGATCCTCCGCCGGAGCCCTCAAAGTACACGAGCTCGGTCGTCTCGACGTCGGAGTGCTTGAGCACACGGTCTACGCGATAGCTGTCATCACGCTCAAGTGACGCCAGGTGTCCGGCGAGCGCAGCGGTCAGCTCATCATCGGAATATGTTGGGCTCTGAGTATCCATAGCGTCCATAATAACGCAGGGCGCGGACGCCCCATGACGCCCGTGCCCTGCACGTTCTAAATATCGTGAACGGCGCTTCCGCCGGCAGCCAACCGTTAGCTCACCGTCTCCTCACCAAAGCGATACAGCTCCTCGTTCACCTTTTGCAGGCTGCAGCCACGATCGATACAGAAAATGATGATGGCGTCACGGCGGTCCTTGCAGTTGAGGACATTGGCGCCCGCCGCCGACAAGGCGCGGTTGGTCTCCTTGAGCGTCAGCGCCATGGCAAAGGCAATCTGCAGCACCTTATTGCGGCTCGGATGCCGCGCACCGGTAAAGATCTGATAGCCAAACGTCTCGTTGAGGTCGGCCATACGCACCACGCGCGAGCGCTCCAGCCCCTTTTCTTCCAAAAGCTGTTTCAGATACTCCGAAAGCGACGGGGCGGTAAAGTCGTGCTCTTTGATATAGCCCTCGATACTCGGAGCATCGAGCAGCTCGTTGAGCAACTCTTCGGTTAGCTTCTTATCAGGCATATGGCCTCACCCCCCAGCTCGCATAGTAACCATGTTTTTAATTCTAGTTAAAAACCGCTCACGTCAGAACGTTCCCAGCTGGCAACCTGGTCGGGAGATACCGTGCTCATCGCTTCGAACTTCCAGGTGCCGCCCGCTTTGAGATGGTTGGTGTTCGCAAGAGCCGTTCCCACCTGATTGCCGTCTGCGTCATACAGAACATACTCAATCTGAATGTAGCTTTGCTCTTTATCCGTATTATTGGTCAACGTGCCAGTGATCTTATACGCGAACTGATTAGACGTATCCCCGGCCTCATCCGAAACCGTATAGGGTTCTTGTGCCTCTTTTTTCTCCTCGACTTGCTGGGTCTGTTCGGCAGGCTTTGCTGCATCACCCGTAGACGAATCAGACGAGTTGCCGCCCATAGACCCTACGACGCCGGCAACAACGAGCACCACGATGACACCCAAAACGATCTTGCCGATCGGCTTCTTTCCCTCTTTTGCCATTATGCATCCTTCCCACGATCCGGCTACCGTGCCGGCACACAGCACATCGTAGGAGGCAGCGAACTCAAATTCATTAGCTGGGAGCTAATGTCGCAACACAGTTTGCCATCTGGCACTCATTGAGTCTTTTTTTCCTTCACCGAACTCATGCCTTTGTTGTTGACTATTAAACATTTAGACGTAAACTGCTTTGTTACCTTGTCAACATCTGAAAGGAACCTCATTGGGAAAAGACGTACTGGTGCAGCAACTCGTCGACTCATTCGACAGCTGGCCCGCCAAAAATTCCGGTTGCGGATCGTCCCGCATGACACAAGAGCTCTATCCTTTTGACAAGCTCTTCTCTCCCATCAAAATTAACAAGCTCACCGTCAAAAACCGCATTGTCATGGCGCCGATGGGCAATATCGACATGTGCGAGGAAACTGGCCGCCCCAGCGACATGATGCTGCAGTACTTTTTCGCCCGCGCCAAAGGCGGCTGCGGCCTCATCACAACAGGACTCGTACCGGTAAGCCACGGCATCGATACCACGGTCACCGAGCTGGACAAGCTCACCTATTTCCCGCGCATCGATCGAAGCCGAACCGTTATGGCAGGCTGGCGCGACCTTGCCCAAGGTGTCCATGCCTTCGGATCACGCATTTTTGTCCAGCTTACGGCCGGACTCGGCCGCGTGGGCAACCCGCAATGCCTCATCACGCAAAAGAAGTTTCCGGTCTCGGCGAGTTTCTTGCCTAACTACTACATCCCCGCCATTCCATGCATGCGCCTCTCGGACCAAAAGCTGCGCCGTATCGTAAACAATATCGGCCAAGCGGCGGCCGATGCTCATGCCATGGGCATCGATGGCGTCTATTTGCACGGGCACGAGGGTTATCTTATCGAGCAGCTCGGAAACCCCGCCTTTAACCATCGCAAGCTCGGACGTTATGCCGATTGGCGTCAGTTTGGCCTCGATATGATCAAAGAAATCCGTCGCCGCGTTGGGCCCGACTACCCCATCATGTACCGCATCGACCTTTCGCTTGCACTCGAGGAAACCTATGACGAGCAGGTCATGAATTCGACCTATCTGGGACGCATGCGCGGCGGCCGTACAGTCGAACAGACCCTGGGTTATATGGAAGAGCTCGTGGCGGCGGGAGTAGACATCTTTGACGTCGACCTTGGTTGCTATGACAACTGGTGGATGCCCCACCCGCCTGCGAGCATGCCCGCAGGCTGCTTCGTTCCCGTGGCGCGCGCCGTTCGAGAGCGCTTTGCCGCCGACAATATCCGCTCCAATGCCGGCCTTCCCGTACCCGTTGTCGCGGTGGGTAAGTTGGGCTACCCCGACATTGCCGAACGCGCCCTTCGCAATGGCGACGCCGATATGATCATGCTCGGACGCCCGCTGCTTGCGGATCCCGAGTGGCCCAACAAGGCGTACGCCGGTCGCGTGGCAGATATTCGCCCCTGCATCGGATGCCAGGAAGGATGCCTCAACGAGTTTGTCGAAGGGGGCCATCCGCAGTGTGCCGTCAATCCACGCTGCAGCTTTGAATACCTCATGCCCCAGACACCCGCTCCCGCCAAAGAACCCAAACGCATAGCGGTGATAGGAGCCGGACCCGCTGGGATGGTCTGTGCGCTAATCGCCGCGCGTCGTGGCCACGACGTAAAGCTCATCGATGCCGAAGATGAACTTGGAGGAAAACTCCTCTCCGCCAGCGCCGCCCGGATCAAGTTCGACCTCGATAACTACCGATCATATCTTGTTCGACAGGTGCGCGAGCAGGCAGAAAAACCCAACGGGAACCTGACAATCGAACTTGGACGGGCAGCACGCGCCGAAGATCTTGCAAAAGCAGGCTTCGACGCAATCGTGTGCGCGACAGGCACTTCCAATGCAATACCGCCCATCCCCGGTCTTACGGAGCTTGCAGCATCGGGCCATGCCGTGCTGGCAACGCAGCTACTGCGCCAACCCGCGCTGCTTGGCAACGCCAAAACCGTCACCATCATTGGCGGAGGGGCCGTGGGCTGCGAGGTTGCCCAATGGCTCACCGTCGAACACGGCATACCACAGGTCAGCGTAATTGAAATGCTGCCTCACATGATGCAGGGCGCCTGCACGGCAAATCGCGGCCACCTACTCCATACGCTCAGGGGACGCAATGTGCGGCTCCTCAATATGACACGCGTCGAGCGCGCGGAAGTCGGCGGCAAACGCGAGTCTGGAGCCCCATCGAGGTGTGCGCGTCTCCACTTGAGTCGCAACTGCCACAAAAACGTTCCCGACCCCTACGTCTCGTGGTCACCGGTCTTGCCCGAGAACGTCGAAAACCCGCTTGCACCCAAAATCGGCAACGACTGGAAGTCACTCGAGCTAACCTGCGACTTGGTAATCATTGCCTGCGGCGGACACCCCGACGACGCGCTGTTCTACAAACTGCAGCAGACGCACGCCGCTGACGAGCTGCATAACATCGGCGATGGGTTTGCGCCCGGCCGTGTGCTCGAAGCGGTCCGTGCGGCATACCGACTCGGCACCAATATCTAACACGAAAGGATGGGCTCACAGATGAACCTGACCTCCCAACAACAAGCCCTGCTCGACGGCGCCAAGGGCCCCGCCATGGCCAAAGTGGTCAAGACCCTCGTTATGTACGGCGAATGCTTTGGCGCCGAGCGTATGGTTCCCGTGACCGGCGCAAACGGTCATCTTGTCACAAGTTTTGGCCTCTCCATGCTCGGTCCAGTCTATGACCTTATGGATGAGCTGCTGAAAGACGGCGCCCTGTCCGGTCAGTCATTCTCGGTCGACCCGAGGCCCCTCGACCCCGCCGTCCCGGCCAACCCGCTGCAAAAGCTGCTGTTCAAGATTATGTATTCCAAACAAGACGATTATGAGGCACAGCTGCGCAGCATGGGTCTATTGGACAACGATGCTTTCACCTGCACCTGTTACCAGCCCGAGGTTGGCAATCGACCTCGGCGTGGCGACATCCTAAGCTGGGCAGAAAGCAGCGCCGTGGTCTTTGCCAACTCCGTGCTGGGCGCTCGCTGCAATCGCAACTCCGGCATCATCGAGATGTTCGGCTCAATTGCCGGCTTTGTCCCGGAATTCGGCCTGCTCACCGATGAGGGCCGCAAGGCGACCTGGATCATCGAAGTCGACTGTAAGCGCAAGCCCGAAGCGCAAGTGCTTGGCAGCGCCATTGGCATGAAGGTGATGGAAGACGTCCCTTACATTAAAGGCCTCGACCGCTGGCTTGGCCGCGAACTCACACCCGGCACGCAGGACTACCTTAAGGACATGGGCGCCGCCAGCGCATCGAACGGCGCTGTCGGGCTCTACCACGTGGACGGCATCACGCCCGAGGCCGTCGAACAAGGCGAACACCTCATAGCACCAGACGCCCAAATCTATCGCATTGACGACGCCGAGCTGGAACGCATCCGCTCGAGCTACCCCGTTATGTGGAAGAACCCGGGCGCGCGCCCCAAGCTTGCCTTCATCGGCTGCCCCCACCTCTCGTCTGCACAACTCGCCCATTGGGCAGACGCCATCTGCGATGGGCTGAGCGCCTCCGGCAAGTGCCGCGTGCAAGTACCCACCGTACTGACCGCCGCCCCATCCGTGGCAGACGCCTTCCGCAAGACTGCGGCATACAGACGCCTCTCGACTACCGGCGCCGTCGTCTCGAGCATCTGCCCGCTTATGTACACCAACAACCCGCTGTGCGGCAGCATGCCCATCATCACCAACTCCAACAAGTTGCGTACGTACTCGGCATCGCGCTACTACACCGACGACGAGGTGCTCGCCTACGTCACCACCGGAAAACCAATCAAATAGGAAGGCGACTCCTCATGGAAAAAATCTTTCACGGCCGCGTCGTTGTCCCCGGAACTGCCCACGCCAAGGCACTTGTCTCTCACGGAGGGCTCAACACACTCGCATCGTTTCAGAAGGCACTGATGTTTGGCGACAAAAAGGCCACGTGTTCCGACCAAAACAATCCCGACTTGTACGGCAAACCTTTGGCGGGATGTGCCTTGTGTCTTCCGCAGACTATCGGCTCCACCACAGGCGGCATGGTGCTCTTCTGCGCCACCAAAATGGGGCGCCAACCCGCATGCCTGCTGTTTTCCAAACCCATTGACAGCCTTGCCGCCGCTGGCGCGATCCTCTCGGGCGTATGGACCGACACCCCCATGCCCACCATTGACAACCTGGGCGATGAGTTTCTCGATGCTGTGTCGACGGGAGACGCCATCACCGTGACCGAAGACGGCACGGTCATCGTCGGCTAAGGCTATCCGACCCGCCGCCCGCAGATGAACAACGTGTTTCGCCATTTCCCACGCGCGGTGCGGGCGATAATCTTGACGTATTCGATATACAACACGAAAGGAGTCCCACCATGGGAGCATCGGTATCGGTCGCACAGGGCGCGCCTCTTGATGCAGGCACCTACAAGGCAGACGAGGCAGCCGTCGAGCGCTTTTGCGAATTGCTGCGCATCCCCACCGTTTCGCGTGAGAACATCGCCGAGCGCGACGATGAGCCCTTCAGCCAGTGGATTCCCACGCTTCAGCGACTTTATCCGCATTTCTTTAAAGTCGCCGAGCTCACACGCGTCGACAACTTTGGCATGCTCCTGCGTTGGCCTGGCGCCGATTCCGCCTTGGACCCCATCGTCATGATGGCGCATCAGGACGTCGTGCCCGTCGAGGGCCAAGACTGGAAGCACGATCCCTTTGGAGCCGAGATCTTCGACGGCGAGATCTGGGCCCGCGGATCACTCGACACCAAGTGCATCGTCTCGGCTTTCTTCGAGGCCGCCGAGCATTTGATTGCCCAGGGCTTCGTTCCCCCGCGCGATGTCTGGTTCTTCTCGAGCGATGGCGAGGAAATCGCCGCACCTACTGCAACCCATGCAGTGCAGTGGCTTCGCGAGCATAACATCCATCCCTACATGGTGCTCGATGAGGGTGGCGCCGTGGCAACCGACGCCCCGCTCGGCGTCACCGAACCCGTTGCCATGGTAGGCGTGTCCGAGAAGGGCCACGTCGACCTTACCGTCACGGCGCGCGCCGACGGCGGCCATGCCTCTACGCCTGCGGCAAACGATGCCTGCCGTCTTCTCTGCCGTGTATGCGAGACTATCTCGGCCAACCCCGGCAAGCCGCAGCTCACGCCCGCCGTCGAGGCCACACTGACCGAGTTGGGTGCCCGTAGCAGCGCGACGTATCAGGCAATCTTTGGCAACCTGTGGCTCACGCGCCCCGCGGTTACCAAGATCATGGCCGCCAGCCCCGAGACCTCGGCCATGCTGCGCACAACCTATGCGCTCACGCAGCTCGAAGGCTCCAATGCGCACAATGTGCTGCCACCAGTTGCTCGCGCCAACTTCAACGTGCGCATCGCTCCGTTCGAGACCATCGCCGATGCCGTTGAGCGCGCCCGCAAGCTCGCCGCCCAGCAGTGCCGCGCCTCGGGCGTAAGCCCCGACCATGTCACCGTCGAAATCAACGAGGCGATTCCCTACACCGAGCCCGCGCCCATCTCGCCTTACGAAGACGATGCCGCCTTCAACTACATCCATCGCTGCGTGTCGGGTGTCTATCCCGAGGCCGGCTTTGCTCCCTACGTGCAGAACTCCTGTACCGACTCGCGCGAGTTCAACGAGATCTGCGATCGCGTCTACCGCTTCTGCGGCTTTATCTACTCGGGCGAGGCGCGCAAGCTCATCCATGCCGCCAACGAACGCATCGGCGTCGACGTCTACAAGCGCGGCATCGAATTCTATGTGGCGTTTCTCGCCAACCTTGAACAACTGTAGAACGGGGGCCGATAGCGCCCCTCCCCGCTTTTACCGACCAGGAGAACCAGCATGACCCAACCAAATCTTAAGCGGGCGGCCCGGCTCGACACCAAGGCCGTCGCCCTCGCCTCCCTACCCTTTATGGGCATGATCAGCTTTTGGCAGGTCTACGACGGCATCGTTCCCAAGATGCTCACAGGGACCTTTGGCCTATCCAACTCGCTCACCGGCGCGATCATGGCCATCGATAATGTCTTTGGCCTGTTCCTGCTTCCGCTCTTTGGCATCCTCTCGGACCGCTGCGCAAGCAAACTCGGGCGCCGAACGCCCTTTATCTTGGGCGGCTCCGCGGTGGCAATGCTCTCCGTCCCGCTCATCGCGATCGCCAACAACATGGGCAGCCTACCTCTGCTCATTGGCGCGATTATCCTCACGCTTTTGGCAATATGCGCCTACCGCACCATGACGGTCGCCATCGTGGCAGATATTACGCCTCGCCCACTTCGAACCAAGGCGGACTCAATCGAAAAGATTGTCGGCTATGCGGGAACGGGTCTTATGCTCGTCGCCATCTCGGTCATGGTTCCCAAGGCCGACAAACCTGATTATCTTCCGCTCTTTATCTTGCAGGCCGCCTTTATCCTCGTGTCAGCCGTTGTCTACGGCATCTTTGTCCGTGAGCCCGCCCTCGTCGAAAAGATGCGCGAGAAATCGCTGTCAATGGGCATCGACGAGGATCAGATTGACAAAGACGACTCCCCCGAGGCCGGCGGTAAGGAACGCGTTGCAGACACCGACGTGCGTCGCTCCATCATCATGCTGCTCGCCGCAACGTTTTTCTACTACATGAGCTATAACGCCATGACCACCAATATCAGCCGTTATGCCGATTTGTTCTATGGCATGGAGGGCGGTTCCTATGCCATCATCAATATCGTGACGATTGCAGGCGCGCTGCTAAGCTACGTACCCCTGGCAAACCTTTCGCTCAAAATCGGCCGCAAAAAGGTCGCCCTGGGCACCGCCGTCATCATGGTTTTGTGCCCCACGCTTCTTTGGCTGGCACCCGGCTTCTCGCCCGTGTTGTACGGGGTCTTTTTGTTGATGGGCGTCGCGCTGGGCGGCGTGGACCTGTGCGTGTACACGATGATTCTGGAGTGTTGCAGCTCCCAAAGCGTGGGCCGCTACTCCGGTTACTACTACACCGTGAGCATGGCGGCTCAGGTGGCGACGCCGATTCTCTCCGGCATCGTTATGGACGTGGCGCCGTCGATGCTCTTCGCCTACATCACGGCAATGGGCATGATTATGGCCGCGAGCATTGCCGCCGCCAAGCACGGCGATGCCATCTTGATCGACGAGGTCGCTCGCCGCGAGGCAGCCGGGTAAGACCGAATTGACTACCGAGCGAAAGGGGCCGGATAGGCAAAGTGCCCATCCGGCCCCTTTTCGGTTCATCCTCAAAAAGGCAATCGAAGCCTACCCCACCGTGACGGATTCCCCAGTAAAGGTGCTCACAAGCAACAAGAAAAAGAACGCCAGATAACTGATGCTCAATAGGTAGGCGACAACCAAAAAGAAGGCCCATCCGACATTGGTCTTGCCGTCGGCACGGCGTTGCTCGCGAGAACGGCAGAGCCAAATCGTCACGCCAATGGCCACAATCAACAGCGCAAGTGCCGCTGCTGCCAGTCCAGCAAGCGCAAACATCACGCCAATGCTCACAGCAATAACCGGGAGCAGCAGCAAGCCGCACCCGCACCCACCAGGACTATACACGGCAGACCATCGGCGTCGTTCCATCGTCACTCCAACCTCAACATCTTTGAGCGCTACAGCGCAACGGCCTGCTGAACGGGAACGATCTTATCCAGTTCCGGTTCGATGCGCCTCTTCTCTGCCTCGAGATCAAACGCCATCTGGGCTCGAAGCCAGTAGCCATCCATCAGGCCAAAGTAGCGGCAAAGGCGAAGGTCGGTGTCGGCCGTCACGCGACGCCTTCCCAAGATAATCTGCCCAATGCGTTGAGCCGGAATCCCGGTCTCCTTAGCAAGGCGATATTGAGAAATGCCCATAGGGGCAAGAAATTCCTCTTTGAGAAGCTCGCCAGGAGTCACCGGCGGCAGCAAATCAGACGCAGTCTCATCACTTGTGATAATCGACGATTTCGACATTCCAAGCCATCCCCTGTCTCCACTCAAAACAGACCCGATAGCGCTCATTGACACGGATACTATATTGACCGGCGCGATCGCCCTTCAACGCTTCAAGACGATTGCCTGGCGGAACGCGAAGATCATCAAGCGAAGCGCAGATC
Source organism: uncultured Collinsella sp. (assembly GCA_900544225.1). Taxonomy (GTDB): domain Bacteria; phylum Actinomycetota; class Coriobacteriia; order Coriobacteriales; family Coriobacteriaceae; genus Collinsella. Next base: position 5,470 of record UQUD01000007.1, on the reverse strand, counting down.
TGCAGTTGGCGAATCTTCCTCAAGGCGACCCGCTCAAAAGGAATGAACTTCCTAATCCGCACACCCATTGCAAAGCGTTCAGTGTCTTCATCTTTATATGATGCAATCATAGTATCGCCTTACGTTAATAACGTCAAACGTTTCTATAGAGCTACATCTCTATTATAGCGTACATCTGTTCGTATTTTCGAGAAGATGCATCCCCGTCGACTAACAAAGCAAAAGCAATCGTTTGTAGACATCGAGGCCCTTGAGCAAAATTTCCTCATCAAAGAGCATGGTATCAGTGTGAAGAGCGCTCATCGCATAGGCTGGGCAGCCATCAGCGTCAATCGGGTTTTCTTGCGCCTCCGGCACGCCCGTGCCCAGCAGGAAGAACACGCCCGGCAGATGGCGCTGATAGAAGGCGAAGTCCTCGGCAATCAGCAAAGGCTCATCTACGAGCTGTAGCTCGGGCAAGGCGGGCGCGACATTGACAAACAACTCGGGGTCGTTGTCGACCGGCGGATAGCCCTCGGCAAAGTCAAGATCGTACGTGCAGCCCGTTGCAGCGCATGCCTCATCAAGCACGCGGCGCACGCACTCACGCGCACGGTCGAACATGTCGTCCGTAAACACACGCAGACTGCCGGCAACATGGGCCTCCCCCGCCACCGCATTGCAAACCGTACCGGCCTGCAGCAGACCAAACTTGCCGATACAGGGCTCGTCGGTGCCCAAATCGTCCATCAGCTCGCGCTCGGCAACCAAAAACTTTGCTGCCGCCAGTGCCGCATCGTGCGACTCCTCGACCGGTACACCATAGGTCTTAGCGATATGAATACTCGTACCGTGAATATGGATATGCGTCTCGCTCGAACGCGCTAGCAGCGGACCGGAACAACTCGTCAACATGCCGGCAGGCAGATCGGGCCACACATGGAAGCCAAAAATGCGGTCGACCCCGTAGCGCTCGAACACACCGCTCTCGCATACCGTCTTGGCACCACCGGTCGTTTCCTCGGCCGGCTGGAACACAAAAAGCACGTTGCGCCTCATGGCGCCCGGCCGCTCGCGAATCGTACGGTCGACATGCGTCGCGGCGGCAAGTGCCATAGCCATGTGTCCGTCATGTCCGCAAGCGTGCATCTTGCCGGGATGGGTCGAGGCGAACGCTGCCCCTGTTGCCTCGGCAATGGGCAGCGCGTCCATGTCGGCCCGAATCGCCGTGGCATGTGCGGCGCCAACGCCAGCATCGAAGAAAGCGCAGACGCAGCTGGGGCACGGATGGGTCACCTCGCAAGCGAGCGGTGCCAGTACGCCCTCGATATAAGCGATGGTTTGCGGAAGATCGAAATCGAGCTCCGGAATGCGATGGAGATCGCGGCGATAGCGACGGAGTTCTTGGAGCTCGGTCATAGAGGATCCCTTCGTGAGGCATATCTGTTGCAACTTATTGTGATACAGGATTGTGGCACACATGTTTCCAGCATATTGCTGCATTTTTTAAACGTTATATACGAATACTCTTGTTTGGTAAAGTGCAACGTGGTAGGGTCGTTACCACTTGATAGAGGCGCGGGCACGAAGAACCGCGGGCGAGCCGGCAGGCTTTGACCCCGTGGGGAGGCGAAACCCGCCGAACTGGGTTTTTCGGGCACGAACAACCTGGTGGGCCTGTGGGAAACACCCACAGGACTGTCTGCAGCAATGCGGGAGCGCTATCCGGACATTGGGTCCACGCTATGCGGATTCGATGCGCAGATGGCGCCGTCTGGATAGCGAGGTTTACGGGACATGGCATTGACCCCCAACGAGGCATATGCGGCCAAGCAGCCGTTTGTGGACAAGGAGACACTCGAGCATATCGTCGAGCAGTTCCCCACGCCGTTTCATCTATACGACGAGGCGGGCATCCGCCGCAACATGCAAGAAGTGCGCGACGCCTTTGCATGGAACCCGGGCTTTAAGGAATACTTTGCCGTCAAGGCCAACCCCAACCCGGCGCTCATCTCCATTCTCAACGAATACGGCTGCGGCTGCGATTGCTCGAGCTATACCGAGCTCATGATCGCCCGCTCGCTGGGCATCACGGGACACGACATCATGTTCTCTTCCAACGACACGCCGGCTGCCGACTTTGAGCTCGCCAACAAGCTGGGTGCCATCGTCAACTTTGACGACATCAGCCACATCGAGTTCTTTGAGCGTGTTGCGGGGCCCATCCCCAAAACGGTCAGCTGCCGCTTTAATCCAGGCGGCCTGTTCCAGCTCTCCAACGGCATCATGGATAACCCCGGCGACTCCAAATACGGCATGACCACCGAGCAGCTCTTTGAGGCTTTCCGCATGCTCAAGGCCAAGGGCGCCGAGAATTATGGCATCCATGCCTTCCTTGCCAGCAACACCGTCACCAACGACTACTACCCCAAGCTCGCGCGCATCCTCTTTGAGCTTGCCGTGCGCCTGGAGCGCGAGACCGGTGCACATGTCGCCTTCATCAATCTGTCCGGCGGCGTCGGCATCCCCTATCTGCCCGAGCAGCAGACCAACGACATTCACGCCATCGGCGAGGGGGTGCACGCGGCCTACGACGAAATCCTGGTTCCCGCCGGTATGGGCGATGTGGCCATCTGCACCGAGATGGGCCGCTTTATGATGGGGCCCTACGGCTGCCTGGTCACCAAGGCTATCCACGAAAAGCAGATCTACAAGGACTATATCGGTGTCGACGCAAGCGCCGTCGATCTGATCCGTCCTGCCATGTACGGCGCCTACCACCACATTACGGTAATGGGTCAGCCGGGTGGCGACGACAAGACCACAGCGCCCGTCACGGACACCTACGACATCACGGGCAACCTATGCGAGAACAACGACAAGTTCGCCATCGACCGCGAGCTACCGCAGATCGACATGGGTGATGTGCTCGTGATCCACGATACCGGCGCGCATGGCTACTCCATGGGCTACAACTACAACGGACGGCTGCGCTCCGCCGAGGTCCTGCTGCGTCCCGATGGCTCAGCCGACCTCATCCGCCGCGCCGAGCGCCCGGGCGATTATTTTGCCACGCTCGACGTGCTGCCGAGCGGCCGAGAGCTGCTGGCCAAGTCGCGCGCCGAAAGTGCCCGCCGTCGCGCCCAAGACGAGCGCCTGGCAGTCGCCGCTCAATGGAACAAACGCATCCAGATCGCGGACGCGAAGGAGAAGAACATGGACATCCGCAATCTCGAGGGCTCAATCGTCGCCCTTGTTACGCCGTTTAAAAAGGACGGCAGCGTCGACTTTGACGCACTCGAGCGCCTTATCGATTTCCACCTGCAAAACGGCACCGACGCCATCCTCACCCTGGGCACCACCGGCGAGAGCGCCACGATGACCGACGACGAGGACAACTCCGTTGTCGCCGCAGTGGTCAAGCAAGTTGCAGGACGCATCCCCGTCATCGCCGGCTCGGGCTCCAACTCCACGCAGACCATGCTCACCAAGTCGCTCACTTACCAGGGCCTGGGCGCCGACGGTCTGCTGCTCATTACCCCCTACTACAACAAGTCCAACGAAGAGGGTATCTATCAGCACTTTAAGACCGTCGCCGATGCCGTGGACATCCCCTGCATCCTGTACAACATCCCCGGCCGCTGCGGCTGCGGCATCAGCGAGCGCAACGTAGAGCGCTTGGCCGCGCACCCCAACATCATGGGCATTAAGGAAGCCTCGGGCAACGTCGCCTACGCGGCCAAGATCGCCCACCTGCTGTCCGACGACTTCCGCATGTACTCAGGCGAGGACGCCCTCACCGTACCGCTCATGAGCCTGGGTGCCTCGGGCACCATCAGCGTGTGGGCCGACGTTCAGCCGCAGCTCGTGCACGACATGTGCCGCGCCTATCTGGACGGCGACGTGGAGCGCGCCCGCGATATCCAGATTGCCGGCCAGCCGCTCATCAATGCCCTCTTTAGCGAGGTCAACCCCATCCCCGTCAAGGAAGCACTCGCCCAGATGGGTATGATCGAGGCAAACTACCGCATGCCGCTGTGCCCCATGGCAGACGACACGCGCTCCGCACTTACCGATGCTCTGAAAGGAGCTGGTCTGCTTGATTAAGACCGTCATTATGGGAACGGGCCGCATGGGCTCGCTCATCCGCACCACCGCCGAGGGCATTGTCAACACCGCTGGAGAGCCCGTTTTTGACATCGTCGCCCAGATCGGCTTCGACTTGTCCGAGCTCGAGAGCGCACCGGCCGCCGATGTAATCATCGACTTCTCGAACGTCGTGACCTTCGATGCCGTTGTCGCCTATGTCGAGCGCACGGGTGCCGCACTCGTTTCCGGCACCACGGGCTATACGCCCGAGCAGGTGGATCGCCTGCGCGAGCTGGGTCAGAACGCCCGTGTTATGCACTCGGGCAACTACTCTATCGGTATCGCCGCCCTGCGCCATCTGGTTGCCCAGGCCACGCGCGAGCTGCCCGGCTTTGACTGCGAAATCGTCGAGACGCACCATAATCAAAAGGTCGACGCCCCCAGCGGCACTGCCAAGTTGTTGCTCGACGCCGTCGTCGAAGCCGAGACCGAGGCAGGCTACCACCCCGTCTATGGCCGCGAGGGCATGTGCGGCGCGCGCGACCCCAAGGAGATCGGCATGCACTCGCTGCGCGGCGGCACCGTCGCCGGCGTGCACGAGGTAAGCTTTTTCGGCCAGGACGAGGAGGTCACGCTCGCGCACCGCGCCACGAGCCGTCAGATCTTCGTCAACGGCGCCCTGGCAGCCGCGCAGAAGCTCGTCACCCGCGAGCCTGGCTTCCATACGTTCGACCAGGTCATGTTTGCCTAACCAGGTATCAACCGGATCCACTCAAAGGAGAGACAGCAAATGAGTAATGCAGCCGAGATGGATGCACAGGAGATTATCAACTACATCGCAACCGCGCCCAAGAAAACGCCCGTCAAACTGTACGTGCGCGAAAAGCCGGGCATGAAGGTCCAGTGGGGCAATGCGCACGTCTACGGCGGTCGTCGTGGCAAGACCGTCTTTGGTGACTGGGATGAGCTCAAGGCAATCCTCGACGCCAACGCCGACTCCATCGACTACTACGACGTAGAGAACGACTGCCGCAACTCCGCCGTGCCCATGCTCGACCTCAAGGGTATCAACGCCCGCATCGAGCCGGGCGCGATCATCCGCGACCGTGTCGAGATTGGCGATCGCGCCGTCATCATGATGGGCGCCATCATCAACATCGGCTCCGTCATTGGCGAAGGCTCCATGATCGACATGGGCGCTGTGCTGGGCGGCCGCGCCACCGTGGGCAAGAACTGCCACATCGGCGCCGGCACCGTACTGGCAGGCGTCGTGGAGCCCGCCAGTGCCACGCCCGTCATCATCGAGGACGACGTTATGATCGGCGCCAATGCCGTGGTCCTGGAGGGCGTGCGCGTGGGCAAGGGTGCTGTCGTTGCCGCCGGCGCCGTATGCGTCGACGAC